>JAFSRK010000211.1 GCA_017446165.1 Ruminococcus sp. | reverse complement strand
CTGAGCTTGTCGAAGAATCTTACAGTGCAATCTATCCAACTTCATTACACCTTTCATGTGTAATCTAACGGAAAAGTATGCACTTTCAGATTCTTCACTTGCGTTCAGAATGACATTTTTTATTTTGCGACAGCCCCTTTTTCAATACAATAGCGGGCAGGGTGTTCCCTGCCCGCTTTCAAATGCTTCAATCAGTCTTCCAGATACTTCTTGATCTCGCGCATGCTCAGATAATCCTCGCCGATCATGAGGTTCTTGCCCTCTTTGAACACCTGTTCCTGGTACTTGATATAAGCGCGGTAGTATTTCACCGCCTGATCCCAGATGTTCTTCTGCTCGCCGCTGAGATCGGTGGGCGTGATGTTGAAGTTATCCTGCAGATAGTGCGCGAAGTACTTCGTGAACTTCTGCTGACCGTAGATATTCATATGCTCGATGTTGTAGAAATCCTTGTCGGGATCCAGCCCGATCTCGGGATCCTCCATCTCAAAGCTCTCGAAGCGATACCCGCGATCGCGAACGATATCGGCGACGGCGTTGCCGCGCAGATAGCGGTTGTAGTTCACCTTGGTGACGAGATGCGGCACCCTGACAAAGAGGATGCGATCCTTGTTGATCTCTTTCTCATCGAGATAGTCGAGGAATTCTTCGAGTCCCTGATATGCCTTGTCGAACAGCGGCATCCTTCTCTGCATCTGACGGGAATTCGCCGAATACAGCTTGGAGTCGGGGTGGTAGCTGATCGAGCGGTTCTTCGCGCCCTTGAGATAGTTATAGCCGCGCAGTCTGTCCGCGATCAGAGAGATCGACCACGGCAGCCCGGAGCCGAAATCCTTCCACGAATCGTGGTACTTGATGAAAGGCACATAGTATTCGAGCTGGTCCGATGTCGCGTTTTTCTCGATCAGCTCGACCTTGTTCTCGTTGAACGGAATATTGTCCGAAACGCGTCTGAGGTTGACCTCTTTTGTGAGGTTCTGATTGCCGTAGATCGCGCCGTTGATCTCGATGATGATCAGCTTGGGATCCTGGGTGCGGTCGATCTCCTCGATGATCGACTTGAAGTTCAGCACCGTATTGGACTCGGTCGCGAAGGGGTAGCTCGTGAACCCGCATTCGTCATAGGCGAGTCCCGCCGCATAGTCGCAGTAGATCTCGCTCGAGCCGACGAAGATGACGTCGAGCGAGTTCTCGTCCTCGAGGTAGAACCCCTTGATGCGCTCGGTATTATGATTTGCGTTACAAAGCACGAACTCCGCCAAAAACCACGTCGTCACGAGGATCACAAGGATCAGCGAAACGATCTTGATGACGCGGTTGCGGTATTTTCTCGCCTTTGAACTCCGCTTTTTTACTGTATTCTTATCCATGACCGACCTCTTCTAGAACTGTGCGTATACAAAGTCGGCGGCGTTGAAGCCTGAGCCGTAAACGCCGAAGATCAGCACAGCCATGATGCCGATGAAGACAACGCCCCAGCGGATGATCGCGGGCTTTTTGTCCAGCATCGTACGGATATCGGTCGACGCATGGCGCTCCTGGATCACGCTGACGATGAAGATGAAGATCGTCGCAAGACCGATAAACGCGAATTCTAACTTGTTGATACCCAGTTCGGTGATCTCTCCGTAGCCGACCCGGAAATTCTGATCGGTGAAGAAGAGACGGAAAGTCAGTATCGCCTGATTGAAGGTAGGAGCTACGTCAAAGACATAGCCGACCAATACGAGCAGATAGGTGCGCACGATACGGAACGCCGTATACGGAACGCTCTCGGCGCGGATATGCAGGCGGTTCAAAGCACCCTCGAACACGGGCTTGAGCAGCACCGCGAGCATGATCAAACCGCCGTTATAGACGCCGAACGCGACGTATTTCCAGTTCGCGCCGTGCCAGATACCGACCATGAAGAAGACGATGAACGAAGCAAAGCTCGTCGGCAGTACCTTCGCGATATGCGCGCCGGCTTTGGTGGAGCCGAACTTCGACTTCTTGATGTTCTTGCTGACATTCAGGAAAGCGTTGGACATCGCCAGCGGGTAGAACAGGTAGTTTTTGAACCAGTTGCCCAGCGAGATATGCCATCTGCGCCAGTACTCGCTGATGTCCTTCGAGAAGTACGGCCTGCGGAAGTTCTCCATCATGTCGATGCCGAAGATCTGCGCGACGCCGCGCGAGATATCGATACCGCCGGAGAAGTCCATATACAGCTGCAGCGAATACAGGATGATGGTGAAGGTCAGGGTCGTGCCGCCGTAGGCGCTGTAATGCTCGGTGACGGTGTTGATGGCGATGATCGCACGGTCGGCGATCGCCATCTTCTTGAACAGACCCCACAGGATCAGCATGAAGCCGTGTCTGAAACGGTCATAGTCAAAGCGGTGCGGCTCATAGAGCTGCTCGGCAAGATTCGAATAGATGCCGATCGGACCCTGTACGATCTGTGGGAAGAACGATACGAACAGCGCCAGCTTGAAGAAATTACGCTGAGCGGGAACGGTATCGCGGTAGATGTCGATGAGGTAACCCATCGACTGGAAGGTATAGAAAGAGATGCCCAGCGGCAGGAACAGGTTGAGGGTGGTCGCCGAGAAGTTCATGCCGAAAGCGCCCATCAGGTCGTTGAAGGACCCGATGAAGAAGTTGGCGTATTTGAGAAACGCGAGGATGCCGAAATTCAGCACCAGCGCCAACGCCAGCATCAGCTTTTTGTTGCGCTTGGTTTTCTCTTTGTACTTCTTTTTCTCGTCACGCGAGAGATCCGCCTTGTGTTCCCTGAGATATTCCTTGGACTTTACGGACGTCTTGTCCATCCACAGCGCAATCAGATAGGTGCTGATCGTGGTAAAGAGGATGAACGCGGCGTACTTGTAGCCCGCGAACAGATAGAACACATAGCTCGCGACAAGCAGGACCGTCCACTTGTACTTCTTCAGCGGGAAGAGGAAGTAGACGAGGATCGTCGCGGTGACGAATATCAGAAAATTAACGGATGTATAACTCAAAACTCAGTACCCCTTAGGGAGCATGCTCCTTAGTTTCTTCTGTCAAACAGTAGCCCTAACCGCTGAATCTTACGGCGTGTTGAAAACATCGGTATCGAACGGCTCGCGCACAACGCGCAGCCCCTTCTCCTCGCTGTAGAGCGCAACGCTCGGCAGATCGCGGGAAAGGAAGATCGAGATGCCCTCCATCACCGAGTATGCGCCGACGCGGCAGAAAACGAGGATGTCGCCGATGGAAAGGTCGGCAAACTCAGCGTCGCGGGCGATGACGTCCGCGGTGGTGCAAAGGCTGCCGCACAGCATCCACTTCTGCTTCGCCTGTGTTTCATCGGCGCCGATGTGCATGATCCTCGGCAGGCGCATTCCCTGCATCGAGCCGAAGTAGTTAAGCTGATGCAGACCGCCGTCGAGGATGGCGTAGTTGACGCCCTTGTTGGTCTTGACGTCCACAACGGTCGTCATGTAGTAGCCGCAGGGCGCAGCAAAGAACCTGCCCATCTCCACGGTCAGGTGATATTTTTCGGACATGCTGCGAATGCTCTGAGAGATCTCGCTCAGGCGCGCTTCCTCGAGCGCGTCGGCGTCATCCTCAAAGTAATCCACGCCAAGTCCCGTGCCGTATTCGATGCGGTCGATCTCAAAGCCCAGCTCATCCTTGACGCGTGTACAAAACTCGTCGAGGTAAGTAAGCTCCTTTTCGATCTTCTTCGCCTTGGTTTTCTGGGTTCCCGAGAAGAAGTGCAGACCGACGATCTCGACGCCGCTGAGTCCTTCACGGTCGCGCATGATATCCAGCACATCCTTTTCGTCCATGCCGAACTGACTGCCCGCCGTCAGACGGATCAACAGCGGGACGCGCAGTCCGCGCGCCTTCGCCGCTGCGTTGATCAGTTGGACATGCAGCCAGCTCTCGGCGGTAAAGGTGCCGACGCCGTCGTCCATCGCGCGCTCAACGTCCGCCTTGCCCTTGTTGACGCCCGAGAAAATCACGCGCTTCATGTCCACGCCTGTTTTCTCACAGATCGTCAGCTCACCGGGGCTGCAGACCTCGATCTTGTCAAAGATCTCGGGGATATCGGCAAGCAGGAAGGGATTCGCCTTGATCGAAAAGCACAGTCCCGTCTTTTCGCCGAAGTATTTCTTGACCAGTGCGGCGCGCGACGCGAATTCGTCGGTGTTGAACACATACGCCGGCACATGGACCTGCTCCGAAAAGGGAGCGATCTTTTTGATGTCCATTATTCGTCCTGCAGCTTCTCGACCAGCGCGAGGATCGCCTTGGCGGAGTTGAAGTTGGCAGGTACGAGGTCGGAGGGCTTGATCTCGATATCATATTCATCGTTCAGCTCGCCAACCAGTGCAACGATATCAAAGGAATCGAGGACGCCGCCGTCTACCAGCGAGGTCTCGTTCTCAAAATCTACATCGGGTCTGAGTTCTTCTAAGATTTCCATCAGTTGTTCCATGATAAATTTCTCCTTTTCAAATCAAAATAGGTTTATTTGAAATACGCCTTGAGCGCATTCATATCGGTTTTGCCGTTCGGCAGAGCGGGCAGCTCGTCGAGCTGCATGATCTTGCGCGGCACCATGAAGGCAGGCATCTGCGCGCGGAAGAAGAGGGTGATCTCCTTGGGGGTCGCGTCGCCGGTATAGAAGAGGTAGAGAAGCTCCTTTTCCTTCTGATACAGCGAGCAGCAGGTTCTCACGCCGTCGACGCGCTTCGCCGCGCCCTCGATCTCCTCCAGCTCGATGCGATGTCCCATATGCTTGATCTGGCGATCCTTTCTGCCGTGGAACATCAGCTCGCCCTGCTCGTTGAAGCTGCCGAGGTCGCCGGTCTTGTAGATCAGCTCACGGTAGCAGTCGTTGAGCGGATTCTGCATGAAGCTCTCGGCGGTCTTCTCGGGATTGCGATAGTAGCCGAGCGCAAGGCACGGACCGCTGACGCAGATCTCGCCGACCTCGCCGGGGAGAGCAAGCGTATTATCTTCTTTGAGAAGCTGTATACGATAGTGTTTATAGGGCTGACCGATCGGCAGGACAGTGTCCTCCTCGACCTTGTCCTTCACGACATAATAGGTGCAGGATGCCGTCGCCTCGGTCGGACCGTACTGGTTGACAAACATCACCTCGGGCAGAGCGTCCTGCCATACCCTGAGGAGCTTCGGCGACATAACAGAGCCGGAGAAGCAGACCTTCTTGAGGTATTCGGGCTTACATTCCGAGAACGCGTTCAGCTTCGCGGGAAGCTCTACGCCCGCTACGCTCCAGCACAGAGCGGTGACCTTGTTGCGGTTGAGGGTGTTGAACAGCTCGGTCGGGATGGCGAACTCGCTCTTCGGGATGATGACGGTGGTCGCGCCGGCTTTCAGCGGGAAATAGATATCTCTGACCGCCGCGATGTAGTCGAGCGGCGCCTGACCGCCGAAAACGTCGGTCTCGTCGACCTTCAGCACCTCACTCACCGCGTCGATGTAGCACATCAGCGAATGGTGCGAGGTGATAACGCCCTTGGGCTTTCCGGTCGAGCCGGAGGTGAAGATGATGTAGAGCGGACTCAGCTCGGTGACGCCCTTTCTTGCCTCCTTGAGCAGTTCTTCGTCGGGAGCGGTGTCGGCGACATCCTCGGCGACGATGATCTCGCCCTCGAAGCCGAGCGAGCTTGCCTTTTCATAGCTGCCCCTGTCGACAAGCATATAGTCGGCGTTCGCGACCTCGATCATCTGCTGCAGACGGGCGGTCGGCATGGTGCTGTCGATCGGCGCATAGGTGCAGCCCGCACGCACAACCGAGAGGAAGTACGAGGGGGTGTACGGATGGCGACCCGACATACAGATGACAGGCTGACACGGCACGATATGCCGTGCGAGATAGGTGCCGATCGCCTTGGTGGTGTCGGCGACCTCTTTGAAAGTCACGGCGGTATCGCCGCAAACATATGCATTTTTATCGGGATGACTCGACGCGCGGGCGTCCAGCCAGTCTAAAACAGATGTAAACATGATGATTCTCCGTTTTCCTGTTCACGATGTGTTTTTGCTAATAAAGGATGCGTCCCGCAAAAGCCCATACTTTCGCAGAGTATAGCAAGATAATAATATAATATTATCGGCTTATTGTCAACAATTTAGACAATTATAAAGAACACGGATAATTTTTGCCAAAGCCCTGATTTTTTGTGAAAAATCATGATTCGCAGAAAGAAGCCCCCGAAGCGAAATCGCCTCGAGGGATAATTATACGGTCGCGGAATATCTGTGCCGATTCTTTAAATATTTATTCGTCGATCGCGCCGATCGAGCGCAGCTTTTGAAGGGTCGTCCTGACGTCCTGTTCGATCACACCCTCGTCCGCGTCATAGCGGTCGGACAAGGCAAAGATGATCTCCTCCTCGGTCACCTCTGACGAGAGCAGGTCGAGGATCGCGCCGAGGGTTCTGTTTCCCCTGACGATGCCCGAAAAGCCCGCCTCGGCGGTCGGCACCAACAAAGTCTCGCCGTCATCTGTATGCACGATAAAATGTTCGTTCAGTTTCATAGCCATCATCCGTTCTTCATTGGTGATTTCATCATAGCATATTTTTATCAAAAGGTAAAGGTCTTTTCAATGAATACTTCAAATCAGGTGCAGACAGCGTCCGCCCTCCATTGTTCATATTCAATTGTCCATTGTCAATTGAATATGAGCCGCCCGATCTCTCAGGCGGCTCGTGTTATCATCATACAATGGATTTCAGATAATCGGTGATCTCCTTCTCGGTGGACATCGTCATGACCTTTTCGGCGACGGCGTCCGCCTCCGCCTTGGTCCACTTCGCGATACACTTGCGAACCTTCAGCACCGAAACGCTCGAAACGCTGAACTCGGTCAGACCGAAGGACATCAGAAGCGGGATCATCATCGGATTCGCCGCAGCCTCGCCGCACATGCCGACGGGGATGCCTGCCTTGACGCCGTTCTCGATGATGGATTTGATCATCCTGAGAACGCTGGGCTGGAACGGAGAGTAGAGGTAGCTGACGTCGGAGTTGCCGCGGTCACACGCCATGGTGTAGCCGGTCAGATCGTTGGTGCCGATCGAGAAAAAGTCGGCTTCCTTCGCCAGCATATCGGCGATCACACCGGACGCGGCGGTCTCGGTCATCACGCCGACGGGGATATTCTCGTTGAATTCGATACCCGATGCGCGCAGATAGTCCTTGGCTTCTTCGACCAGCGCCTTGCCCTCGCGCAGTTCCTCGACCGCGGTAATCAGCGGGAACATAATGCGAACGTCTCCGAACGCCGACGCGCGCAGGATCGCCTTAATCTGGGACTTGAACATCTCGCGGTTCTTTAAACAATAGCGGATCGCGCGGAAGCCCATGAAGGGATTCTCCTCTTTCTCGAGACCGAGGTAGGGGATCTCCTTGTCGCCGCCGATATCCAGCGTGCGGATGATGAGCGGCTTGCCCTTGAGGATAACAGCGGCGGCTTTGTACGCCTCGAACTGCTCATCCTCGGTGGGCAGAGCGGTTCTGTCCATGAACAGGAACTCGGTACGGAACAGACCGACGCCTTCGCCGTCTGCTTCCATCGCCTTGCCCGCGTCCTTGGGAGAACCGATATTGCAGCAAAGCTCGTATTCCTCGCCCGATGCCGAGCGGGTACGTCTGCCGCGGAACATTTCAAGCTCGCGCTTCTCGCGCAGGAACGCGTCTCTGCGAGCGGTATAATCAGTGATAATCTCATCGCTCGGAGCGGTGATGACCTCGCCGTTCGTACCGTCGACGATGACCTGCTCGCCGGAGCTGAGCTGGGACAGCGCGTTCGGAACAGACAGCACCGCCGGGATCTCCATCGCGCGCGCGAGGATGGCGGAGTGAGAGGTCTGGGAGCCGGTCTCGGTGATGATACCGACGATGTTATCTTTATTGATGCCCGCGGTCATGGAGGGGGTGACCTCCTTGGCGACCAGCACGGTTCCCGCGGGAGCGTCGCTGATCTTGACCTCGCTGATGCCCAGCAGGTGCGCGAGCAGGGCGCGCTTGATGTCCTTTAAGTCGGACGCGCGCTGACGGGTCAGGTCGTCATCGGTCATCGAGAAGATGTTGATGAACATATCGAGCATCTGCTCGACAGCCGCCTCGGCACAGGTGCCGCCGTTGATGAGGTTCTCGATCTCGGTACCCATCGCGGGGTCGTTGATGATCTGGATATGACCTTCCATGATCTCGGCTTCTTTCTCGCCGGCAGATATCCTCAGAGCAGCCGCCTGCTCCTTGGTATCCTCGATAAAGGCGGCGACAGCGTCGCGATAGCGCTGAACCTCAGCGGTGACGTCAGCCACGGCATGAGGGGTATACTCGAGTTTCTTTTCCTCTACGATCATGATCTTGCCGATACCGTAGCCCTCGGAAGCGCCGATTCCTTTTAGCATAGTATTCACCTCTTCTTGGTAGTGTCAGTGTAAATCAGTATCCCGCCCCGAAAAGGCGAGGCGGGACACGGTGAGTGTTATTCTTATTCGCCGAGGCCGCTCTCGATGAGCTGTACAGCCTCTGCCAGAGCCTCGTTCTCGTCGGGGCCGTCGCAGACTACCTCAACGGTCGAGCCGCACTTGATGCAGGCGGCGATGATGTTGAGCAGCGATTTCGCGTTGTGGTTCGCGCCGTTGAACTTGAGGAAGATATCGCACTGATACTTCGCCATCGCGGCGGCAAACATGGAAGCGGGGCGCATATGGAAGCCCTGCGCGTTAACCAAAGTGACTTCTTTTGATACCATAGTTATCTCTCCTTTGCAAATGGGTCACAGGGGGAGGAGAGATCCCCTCCCCGAGAAACATTGTTATAACAGATTATTCCTCAACGGGCTTCTTCTTCAGAATACCGAGCAGGACAGCGCCGATGACAGCGCCGATCGCCAGAGCGAGGAAGTACATACCGGGATTACCGATGGTGGGCAGTACGAAGATACCGCCGTGAGGAGCCATCAGGGTGCAGCCGAACAGAGCGGACAGAGCGCCTGCGGCAGCGGAGCCGACGATACAGCAGGGGATGACCGGCCACGGATGACCCGCAGCGTAGGGGATCGCGCCCTCAGTGATGAAGGACAGACCCATGATGTAGTTGACGGGACCGTTCTTGCGCTCCTCAGCATTCCACTTCTTGCGGAATACGGTGGTGGACAGAGCGATCGCGATCGGGGGAACCATACCGCCGATCATAACAGCAGCCATGATCATGAAGGGGCCTTCGTTCTCGCCCAAGACGCCGGTGCTGAGCAGTCCGGTCGCGGTAACGTATGCAGCCTTGTTGAAGGGGCCGCCCATATCGATCGCCATCATGCCGGCGAGCAGTGCGCAGGCGGGAACGATCAGAGCGGGATTCTGAGCCATAGCGGAAACGCCCTCGATCAGCTTGCCGTTGAGCCAGCCGACGAGCGGGTTGACGGCGCACATCATGACGCCGACGATGCCTAAGCCGCAGAGCGGATAAATCAGGACGGGCTTAATGCCGTCAAGTGCGCGAGGCAGATGGTCGCACGCCTTTTCGAGGAGCTTCAACAGCCAGCCTGCGAGGAAGCCTGCGAGCAGAGCTCCCAGGAAGCCGGAGACAGCGGAGCCGTCGCCGCCGGGAGCCGCGAAGGTAGAGCCGGTAGCCGCCAGCGAGCCGCCGACGAAGCCGACGAGCAGACCGGGACGGTCGGCGATGGACATTGCGATAAAGCCGGCGAGGATCGGGAGCATGAAGCCGAACGCTGCGCCGCCGATAGTCTTAAACCAAGCGGAGACCGGAGTACCGGTACCGAAATTACCGTCCTGAGGTACGCCGGACGCGGCGTCGATCAGGAACGCGATAGCGATGAAAATACCGCCCGCGACGACGAACGGAAGCATGTGGGATACACCGTTCATCAGGTGCTTATAGAGTCTGCGGCCGAAGCTCTCGTTCGCGCCCGCAGAAGCGGAGGAGCTTGCCTTCTTGTCACTGTGGAACACGGGAACCTCCTTGTTGACGATCTTGTTGATCAGTTCCTCGGGCTTGTGGATGCCGTCGGCAACCTTGGTGGAGTAGACGGGCTTGCCATCAAAGCGGGCTGTCTCAACGTTCTTGTCAGCCGCGATGATGATACCGTCACAGTTAGCGATCTCGTCATCGGTCAGAACGTTCTTCGCACCGCCGGAGCCGTTGGTCTCGACCTTGATGGAGATACCCATCTTGTCGCCCGCCTTCTGCAGAGCTTCCGCAGCCATGTAGGTGTGAGCGATACCGGTCGGGCATGCGGTGACTGCCAGTACCTGATAGCCGTCGGCCTTCTTTGCGGGAGCCTTAGCCTCGTCGGGGAACTGGGCGGTTTCCTGAGCATCAATGATGTCGAGGAATTCCTTGGGGGTCTTAGCCGCCTTGAGCTTGGCGGTGAAATCCTCATGCATGAGCATCTGCATGAGTCTTGCGAGGACCTCCAGATGGACGTCGCCGTCCATGGTCGCAGCGATCATGAAGATCAGCTTGCAGGGAGCGCCGTCGGGTGAACCGTAGTCGACGCCGCCGGGTACGGTAACAGCCGCGAGAGCCGGAGCCTTGACGGCTTCGCTCTTGGCGTGGGGGATCGCGACCTCCATACCGATAGCGGTGGTACCCATTTCCTCACGCTTGAGGATACCCTCTTTGTACGCTTTCGCGTCCTTGAGGTTGCCGCTCTTGTCATGCAGCTTGACAAGGCAGTCGATTGCCGCTTGTTTGTCAGCAAGATCAACGCCTAAGGCGATCGCGCTTGACTTTAACAAATCGGTGATGCGCATAGTTTAGTCTCCTTTCATAAATGTATATAAACTATTGCTTAACCATATTTCAGTCATCCCGCATGGATGTACCTGTCGGGATGACAGATAATCCGATAATCAGAGCTGTTCCAGAACCTCGTCAATCTTCGCTCTTGTCGCGAGACCCGGCAGGAACGAGGTGGCGTTGCCGCAGGCGGAGCCGAGCTTCAACGCATAGCCGTAGTCCTTCGTCTTGATGTAGCCGGCAACGAAGCCCGCTACCATGCTGTCGCCCGCGCCGACGGTGTTGATGACGGGCTGCTTTAGGGTGCCCTGCTGATGAACGGCGCCGGTCTCGTCGACGAGCATCGCGCCTTCGCCGCCGAGCGATACGATGACGTTGCGCGCGCCCATCTCCTGAAGCTTTCTGGCATATTTCTCAACGTCAGCCGCGTCCTTGACCTCTGTGTGGAAGATCTCGGACAGCTCCTGACGGTTGGGCTTGATCACGAAGGGGTGGTTTTTCAGCGAATTGATGAGCAGCTGCTTGGTCGCGTCGACGACGATCATGACGTCCTTGCCCGCTACGCGGTCGATCATTCTCTCGTATACGTCGTCGGGGAGGGTCTTGGGGATGCTGCCCGCGAGTACGAGGACGTCGCCGTCCCGGAGTTCGTCGAGCTTCTGCATCAGCTGCTCGAGCGCCTCGGCAGGGATATCGGGTCCCTGACCGTTGATCTCGGTCTCGCCGTCGGCTTTGAGCTTGATGTTGATGCGCGAGAAGCCCTTCTCCAAGCGGATGAACTCGGTATGGATCTTGTCGTTTCCGATGCCGCTTGCGATCGCGTCGCCGGTGAAGCCCGCGATGAAGCCGAGCGCGGTGCTGGGCAGATCCAGCTCAGAGAGTACCTGTGACACGTTGATGCCCTTGCCGCCGAAGTAGAACTCCTCGCTGTCGGAGCGGTTCGTGATACCGGGACACAGATTCGACATCCGAACGATATAGTCGATGGTCGGATTGAGTGTAACAGTATAAATCATTTGTTGACCTCCTTGATAACTGTGGCTTGCAGAAACCGCTCATCGGGGACGGAGTCTGTGATGATACAACCTTTGGTGATATCGGCGAACGATACCGGGAATACCTTGCGGAACTTTGAGCGGTCGCTCAAAATAAAGGTGAGATACGCCTTTTTGACCATCGCCTCTTTCACGGCTCCCTCATCCATCTCGGGGGTTGTGAAGCCCGCCGTCAGGTCGATGCCGTTGGTTCCGACAAACGCCTTGGTAAAATTCAGCTTAGTGATCTCGCCGATCGCTGTCGTGCCGACGACCGCCTCGGTAAAGGGCTTGATCTTGCCGCCGAGGATGTGGGTATCAAAACCGCGCTGGATGAGCTTGCGCGAGTGGGCGATGCCGTTGGTCATGTAGGTCGCCTTTTTGTTGGTGAGAAAGTCGATCAGCCGGTAGGTCGTGGTACCCGCGTCGATGAAGACGAAGTCGCCGTCATGCACCAGCGTCGCCGCATAGCGGGCGATCGCGGTCTTTTCCTCAAACATCTCGCCCTCACGGCGCTCAAAGGGCAACTCGGTCACGCCGGTGCTGCTCTGGATCGCCGTCGCTCCGCCGAATACCTTCTTGAGCTTTCCGGCATCATCGAGGTAATTGAGGTCACGCCTGATGGTGGACTCGGAGGTATCCAGCGCCTGGGAAAGCTCGGCGACGGTGACGGCGTCACGCTCGCTGAGGATCTGTAATATAGAGTGATATCTTTCCTGAGTCAGCATTTTTTGCACCTCTTGAACACAATCAATCCATATGTTTTTCCATATACTTTCGTATGCTCACATTATACCACTCTTGCGTTCAAATTCAAGCAAAATCAATCATAAATAATCAAGTTCAGCCATTTGCATAGAAATCAAGCACAATTCTATTCAACATAACCAATAGCCTTTCGTCATTTTGACAGAATAGAACAATCACATTTATTTCAGTGATCAGCGGTTAGCTGTTGGGACGTTCCTGCCGCGGTCGATGTGGGTATCGTCCCCCTAAGAATTAATCAAACGTTGTCACGTCGACGTAGGGACGACCATCGGTCGTCCGCAGTATGCCGAGCGCCGATGACATATTCAACCGTAGATCGGGATGAAACGTTCCTGCCGGCGGCGGGAGCAAGCCCCCGCCCTACGCCTATGTGCATTTGTTCGCGATGACGGCATATATTCCAAAACGCGTCAGCGTTTCCCATAATTCCTCATTCATCATTCCTCACTAAAAGAAGCCGCCCTGACATACTCGTCAGAGCGGCTTTCACTGCAGCCTATATTGATTTCGGCAATATAGCATGTTTATTTTTTTAGCTGTCGGTCATTTCAGCTTTCTGAGGTTCTCCTTTGCCTTGCGGATGACGCGCAGGTCGTTGTCATAAATACATCGGTGATGCGCCTCGAAGAGGTCGACCCAGATGTAGCTGTCGATCTCCTCCTCCTGCACGACGACGTCGTCGGAGAAGGTCTGAGCCATGAAGAACACGACGCGCTTTTTGATCTTGCCGAAGGGACAGTAATCGGATACCTCGCGGACGCCGTCGATGATCTCGACGTCGAGTCCGGTCTCCTCCTTGACCTCACGGATCGCGGTCTGCTGCTCAGTCTCGCCCTTTTCGACATGACCCTTGGGGAAGCTGTAGTTCCTGCCGTTGTGATTCTTGACCAGCAGGGTCTTGTAACGGTCGCCGTCCTTGTGGATGACGATCGCGCCGCAGCTCTTTTCATACAGACAGGAGATCTTGTCGATCACGGCGTTCCTCAGGATCGCGAGATGCTCGCGGATCTCGGGTTCATAGTAGATCTCACCCTCGGGCGCGATGATCAGCTTGTCCCCGACTCCTCTGAAGGTGGCGACGGCGATGACAACGCCGAACATAAAGTCGCGCAAGGGCTTCTTGGTGATAATATACGAGCTGACGTTCTTGGCGCTATCGGCTGAAGCATAGCCGGAATACAGATGATCGGACAGCATGCCGTATACATTGACTCTTACTTTCTTCGCTATCATTTCCGTTTTCACCTCCTTTTTGAGTTAGTGGGAATTACTGATTACTTAATAAATGGATCGGATATAGTCGTCAACAAAGGCGCCGGTGTTCGCCGACATGACGTTGTTGAGGAACAGCACCTCGTCGATGCCGTGATCCTGCATATAGCTCTTGAGGTTGCCCGACCAGTGACGCGGGTCGATGACATGGACCTCCTGATAGTTGTTGGTCAGATACGGCACGAAGCTGTTGCCGTAGCTCTCCTTGACGACGGCGATCTTCTTGCCGTTCTGCAGCTCGTCGTTGTACTCGACGAACAGCGGATTGTCGCCCCAGATGAACACGCCGTAGGACAGAGTTCCCGAAGCCTCTTCCTCATAGTAGACGGAACACTGCTCCGGCTCGCCGTCGGTGGAATAATACTTGTCGGCGTGGGTCGCATAGGGGAAGGTCCAGAAGTGGACGGTGTCGAGGTTGCTCATGACGGACTCGTCGTAGCTCGCGAGCGTACCCTCAAAGTCGGGGATGGTCTTCTCTGTACAGGTAGAGAGGTCAAGCGCCTCCTGACCGGTCTGCTCACAGAACGCCTGATAGGCATAATAGGCGCCCAGTCCCGACCAGTGGTGGTCGGTGTTGAAATAGATATACTCGTCGATGTGAGCGGCGAGATTGTTGTAGCAGTTGATCGGCTGGACATCCTCGGTGTAGCTCTCATAGATCTTCTTGATGGAATCCGCCTGAACGTTGGTCGCTACGGTGCCGTCGTCGATCAGTCGGCGCGGCAGGGCGAACTCGGTGTGGTTCGGGACGACCATGTTGTAGACCTTGTACTCGGGCGCGTTCTTCTTGAACTCGGAGATCGTCTGGGCATAGTACTCGGCGGAGCTGTCGGAGCCGCCGAACAGCTCGAGCGCCATGTTGTTGTAGATATAAACGCCGCCGTTGACCGCGGAGTAGTGACCGGTCGAGGTGTTGTCGTCCTTGATGTTCGGGGTGACGAAGGTGTGCGGATCGTTGGATACCGCGCCGGGGGCGGTCGATTCAGCCTCGGTCGACTCGCTGCCCTTGAGCTCAAAGATCGGCTTGTCGTCGCTCTTGACGGACTCGCTCTTGGAACCGCCGAAGATCAGCTTACCCAGCTGAACCACGATAAAGATCGCCGCGAAGACAATCAGCGCACAGACCAGCACGATGATGGTTCTGCGGATCATCAGCTTTCTCTTGCGCTCCTTGCGCTTCTTCGCCGCGATACGGCTGCGGCGCAGCGCTTCCGACGCGCGGCGGGTTTCGTCAAAATTGTCGTATGCCATGGGATGCCTCCTATTAGCGGATCCTGAAGAAGCAAGATCCGGCATGACAGAATATCCGTCAATCATGATACTTTGATCAGTATGATTTGCACATTATTAAAGGTATTATACTACAAGTTCGCGATTTATACAACATTAAATCGTCATTTTTATTTTATTTTTGCAAGAACTTTGTCATTTTTTGCCGCCGAAATCCGGAATTCTCACCAAAAAAATCCGGTCTTATCAGCCGAATCGCCGATTTCAAGCTGATTTCAAGCGAATTTTCTTGCACAATCCGCCGCTTTGTGCTACAATTATTTTTTGATTGGTATTCAAATAATTGCATGACAATATATACAGAAAGTGTGATACAGTATGGATTATCGTTTTTCAGACAAGGTGCTGGCACTAAAGCCTAACGCCATCCGTGAAATCCTCAAGAGCGCGTCCGACCCGGGCGTGATCTCCCTCTCGGCGGGCAACCCCGCTCCCGACGCGTTTCCTGTCGACGCGATCCGCGAGATCAGCGAGCGCATCCTCAGGGAGAATCCCATCACCGCCTTGCAGTACGGCGTCAGCGAGGGCTGGCAGCCCCTGCGCGACACCCTCAAGAGCTATCTCAAAGAGAAGCACAACATCGGCTCAGAGGACGACGAGCTGATCATCGTCTCCGGCGCCCAACAGGTGATGGATATCGCCGCCAAGACCTTCCTCAACGAGCATGATGTGCTGATCTGTGAGGCGCCGTCCTTTGTCGGCGCGCTGAACACCTTCCGCAGCTACAACACCGAGCTGGTCGGCGTGACCGTCGAACCCGACGGCATGAGCATGGTCGAGCTTGAAAAGGTACTCGACGAGAACCCCAACGCAAAGCTCATCTATACCATCCCGAACTTCCAGAATCCCTCGGGCGTGACCATGTCGCTTGAAAAGCGCAGAAAGCTCTATGAGCTGGCGCTTTCTCATAACTGCCTGATCATCGAGGACAACCCCTACGGCGATCTGCGCTACTACGGCGAGGATGTCCCGTCGATCAAGAGCTTCGATACCGAGGGCATCGTCATCTACTCCGGCTCGTTTTCCAAGGTCGTATCCCCCGGCATCCGCGCGGGCTACATGATGGCGAACAAAAAGGCGATGGCGAAGATGATCATCTGCAAGCAGGGTCAGGACGTCCACACCGCGATGTGGTCACAGATGCTCTGTAACGCGCTGATGACCGAGTATGATTTTGAAGCACACCTCGATCACCTCAGAGCGCTCTATACCGTCAAAGCCGACCTGTGCATGAAGCTTCTCGACGAGCATGTCGTGCCGCACGGCATCACCTATAACAAGATTCAGGGCGGACTGTTCATCTGGTGCGACCTGCCCGAAAATGTCGATATGCTCGACTTCTGCAAGAAGCTGACCGACCGCAAGGTCTGTGTCGTGCCGGGCAACGCGTTCCTGACGGATTCCGCGATGGAGTGTCATTCGTTCCGCATCAACTTCTCGACCCCGACCGACGAACAGCTCACCAAGGGCATCATCGAGATCGGCAGGCTCGCGGAAGAGATCATCGGATAAAATGAGGAATCGGGAATTAGGAATTCCGGGCAGATGCTGTCCACACCTGTGATACTGATTCTGTGCCGTGAAGCGATAGTGCGTCTATAGTCTAAAACGCATCAGCGTTTCCGTTAATTCCTCATTCCTCATTACTAATTCCTACTTAATAAAGGATTTGATTACTATGGAAAACAACGAAAAGAAAAAGCAGATCGTATTCTCAGCCATCCAGCCCAGCGGCACGATCACGCTCGGCAACTATCTCGGCGCGCTGCGCAACTGGGTCAAGATGCAGGACAACCCCGACTACAACTGCCTCTATGCGCTCGCCGACCTGCACACCATCACCGTGCGCCAGGAGCCTGCCGCCATGCGCCGCAATATCATCGACGCCTATGCGATGGTCATGGCGTGCGGCGTAGACGTAGAGAAGGCGCCGTTCTTCATCCAGAGCCACAACCCCAACCACAGCGTCATGGCGTGGATCCTCAACTGCTATACCCAGTTCGGCGAGCTTTCCCGCATGACGCAGTTCAAGGATAAATCGGCAAAGCACGCCGACAACATCAACGCCGGTCTGTTCACCTATCCGAGCCTGATGGCAGGCGACATCCTGCTGTATCAGGCGGACAAGGTTCCGGTCGGCGCGGATCAGAAACAGCACATCGAGCTGACCCGCGACGTCGCGACCCGCTTCAACAGCATCTACGGCAACGTGTTCAAGATCCCCGAGGGCTTCATTCCCAAGGACAGCTCGCGCGTCATGAGCCTGCAGAACCCGACCTCGAAGATGAGCAAGTCCGACGAGAACGCCAACGGCTGTGTCATGATGACCGACAGTGACGACGTGATCATGAAGAAGTTCAAGCGCGCCATCACCGACAGCGAGATGAAGGTCCGCTACGCCGAGGGCAAGGACGGCATCAACAACCTGATGAGCATCTACGCAGCGGTCACGGGACTGAGCTTTGATCAGATCGAGCGCGACTTTGACGGCAAGGGCTACGGCGACTTCAAGTCTGCCGTGGGCGAGGCTGTCGTCGCAGAGCTGTCCCCCATCCGCAAGCGCTATGAGGAATACCTCAAGGACAAGTCCTATATCGAGGAATGTTATACGAAGAGCGCGGAGTTCGCGACCCGCATCTCCTCGCGCACCGTTGAAAAAGCAATGAAAAAAATCGGCTTCATCCTGCCGAAGAAAGGTTGATCACATGTTCAGACGCATAGCGGCTGTCCTGTGCATCGCGGTTTTGCTGATTCCCCTCGCCGCCTGCTCCGGCAAGCCGAAGCCCGACTCCGACATCGTCGGCAAATGGAAGGTCGATCTCGACGACGTCACCTACTACTATGACTTTGAGAACGAGGGCAAGCTGACCGTTTATGTTGACTCCTACACCCTCGAGATGAAGTACGAGACCGAGCAGAAGGACGGCAGCGCCACCGTGAAGATCCTGCTTCCGTCGGCGGAATTCGGCTCGATCGGCGTGCTGTATCCCGACCTCGAGGGCGCGTTCACCGTCAAAGAGGGTACCTACGATAAGGGCGACCGCGTCGCCGAGCTGAAATACCCGGACGAGGACGAGGACACGTTCACCTTCACCGAGGTCGAAAAGCCCGAGCCTTCTCAGGCAAAGCCCACTGACGATCCCAAGATCGACAAGGCGCTCCTCGACACCTGGGTCAACAACTACTCGACGGACGACGCACAGCAAAAATTCGTTTTCAGTGATGACGGCACCATGCAGATCGTCGAGCATTATACCAACGAGGAAAAGGTCGAGCTGACCATCACCCGCAGCTGCGCCTACACGGCGTCGGACGGCGTATGCACCATGACCTACTCGATGGGCGAGGAAACCTCGCTGCCCATCGACTATAAGCTCGAGGGCGATTCGCTGGATTTCGGCGGCATGTACTTCACCCGCGAGGGCGTTGAGATCCCCGAGTCAGCAAAGATCGAAATGTTCGATACCGGCGAGACCGAGAACGTCACACAGGCTGAGAGCATCGCGGCAACCGAATAAATGTATACAGGGCTGTTCCGAAAGGGGCAGCCTTTCTAGTTGACAGTTGACAATGGATAATGGACAATTGAGGGCGGGATGCCCGCACCCGATTCCTATGCAAGCGACAGAGGGAATACCGTTTGACCTGTAGGGTACGGCGCTCGCGACGTACCGTGTCGCCGTCGGCGACATTCGCGCAGCGATCGTAGGGACGACCAATGGTCGTCCGCCGGTGGGAGCGTTTCATCCCTATCCATGGTTTCATATATCATCCTCGCCCGTCATTCTGCGGGACGATGTTGACATCGTCCCCTACGGAATACTCTGACGTCGCAACAAAGACGTAGGGGCGGATGCCCTCATCCGCCCGCAGGTAGAAACGTTTCATCTTTATCTACGGATTCATATGACATCACCGCCCGTCATTCTGCGGACGACCAATGGTCGTCCCTACAATTAACCACCAACCATCAACTACCAACCACCAACTACCAACCAAATCCCCCTTGACAAAAAGCGGCGACTCTGTTATAATAGCTCAGGTGTAAAGGAAAACACTTTACAGGAAAGGGATGCGGATGGATTCTAAGCTCGAGATATCGCTGCTCTATGACTTCTACAAAGAGCTTCTCAACCACTCCCAGCAGCAGGTCGTCGAGCTGTATGTCAACGACGATCTCTCGCTCGCGGAGGTGGCAGATATCCTGTCGATCAGCCGTCAGGGGGTACGCGACTCGCTCACCCGCGCGACGAAGAAGCTGCGCGACTATGAATCGAAGCTCCACCTGCTATCCGAATACAACAGACGCAACACCGCCGCACAGCACATCACCGACTGTGCGGAAAAGATACAGCGGCTGTCCGATGATCCTCAACTCGCTATGCTGAGCCGCGAGATCATCGAAGAAGCCGAGACCATCACGGAAAGGGAGGAACCACATGGCATTTGAAGGATTGTCTCAAAAGCTGTCGAACGCTTTCAAAAAGCTCAGAAATAAAGGCAAGCTCACCGAATCGGACGTCAAGGAAGCGATGCGCGAGGTGCGTCTCGCCCTGCTCGAAGCCGACGTTAACTTCAAGGTCGCGAAGGACTTCACCAACCGCGTGACCGAACGCGCTGTCGGCGCCGACGTCATGGAAAGCCTGACACCCGCCCAGATGGTCGTCAAGATCGTCAACGAGGAGCTGACCTCTCTGATGGGCGCCGAATCGGCTCGCATCGAGTTCAACTCCAAGCCCCCGACAGTCATCATGCTCTGCGGCTTGCAGGGCGCCGGTAAAACCACCCACGCCGCCAAGCTCGGCAAATGGTTCAAGGAACAGAACCACCGCCCGATGCTGGTCGCCTGTGACATCTACCGTCCCGCGGCGATCGAACAGTTAAAGGTCGTCGGCGCAAAGGCGGAGGTACCGGTTTTTGAGATGGGTACCGAAAAGCCCGTCAAGATCGCAAAGGAAGCGATACGCCACGCGCGTGACTACGGCAACGATATCGTCATCCTCGATACCGCCGGCCGTTTGCATATCGACGAACAGCTCATGCAAGAACTCAGGGACATCAAAGCGGAGGTCAGCCCCGACGAGATCCTTCTGACCATCGACTCAATGACCGGTCAGGACGCGGTCAACGTCGCCAAGACCTTCAACGAATCGCTTGAGATCACCGGCGTTATCCTGACAAAGCTCGACGGCGACACCCGCGGCGGCGCAGCGCTGTCCGTCAAGGCTGTCACCGGCAAGCCCATCAAGTTTGCCGGTACGGGCGAGAAGCTCGAGGACCTCGAGCTGTTCCACCCCGACCGCATGGCTTCACGAATCCTCGGCATGGGCGACGTCCTCTCCCTCATCGAACAGGCGGAGCAGAAGCTCGACCAGAAGAAGGCGGAGGAACTCGCCGAGAAGATGATGAAGAACAAGATGGACTTCAACGACATGCTCGACCAGTTCGACCAGATCAAGAACATGGGTCCGATCAAGGGCATCCTCAGTAAGCTCCCCGGCATCGGCAACAAGCTCGACGATATGGATATCAACGAACGCGCGCTTGACTGGAACAAGGCGATCATCCTCTCGATGACGCCCGCCGAACGCTCTCACCCCGGACTGATGAATCCCTCGCGCAAGCGCAGGATCGCCGCCGGCTCGGGCAGATCGGTCGAAGAAGTCAACCGCCTGATCAAGCAGCTCGAACAGACCCAGAAGATGATGCGCACGCTCAACTCGAAGGGCAAAAAGGGCAAGAAGATGCGCTCCATGATGAACGGCGGCGGCATGCCACCCATGGGTGGCGGATTCCCCGGCTTCTGATATAAATGAATACCGAAGGCTGAAAAATGAAAACCGAAGAATAACGGTCACTCGCTTCGCTCAAACATTTTTTAGTTTTTAATTTCCTTGTTTATTCGCCAATAACATTGGTTGATTAATAAATTACAAAAATCTAAGAGGAGGTTATACCATGGTAAAGATCAGATTGAGAAGAATGGGCGCTAAGAAAAACCCCTTCTACCGTATCGTAGTAGCTGATTCGCGTTATCCGCGTGACGGCCGCTTTATCGAGGAGATTGGCACCTACAATCCTACCACCGAGCCGTCTGAGATCAAGGTCGACGCCGACAAGGTCAAGGAATGGATCGCTAAGGGAGCACAGCCGACAGATACCGTAAAATCACTGTTAAAGAACACAGGCATTATCTAATTGCGAAAGGACCATAATTTATGAAAGACTTACTTCTTACTATTGCACAGGGTTTGGTAGAAGAACCCGACGCGGTCAGCGTTACCGTTGACGAACCGAACGAAGAGGGTACCACCGTTTACCACATCCATGTTGCAGAGGGCGATATGGGCAGAATCATCGGCAAACAGGGTCGTATCGCGAAGGCGATCCGTACCGTTGCCCGCTCAGCTGCTATCCGCAAGAACGAGAAGGTTATGGTTGAGATCGACTAATTATCTCCTACAAAACTCAACCCCGATGACTCGGGCTGGACAATAAAGCGTGCCGAACGGCACGCTTTTTGTTATGTGTCTTTTTTATGACGCAAGAAAGAGAAACGTAAAAGCCTCCCTTGACTAAAGGGAGGTGAGTTCGCCGAAGGCGAACTCGGAGGGATTATACACGATCGCGCTTAGTGACTCGCTTCGCTCAGACAATTGATATATCCCCCTGTATCCCCCTTTAGACAAAGGGGACTGCGCGATCGTTCAGCTTTTTCGACAAAATATAACCGCCTGCACAAAACAGGCGGTTCTTTTCATATCATATTATTTTTCGGTTGCAGTTTCGCTCGCGGTTTCTTCCTCTGCGGCGATCTCGGGGACTTCCACCGAAACGGTATCGGTGGTCGCAAGCTTGTCCCATGTCTCATAGTCGTTGATCTCAAATG
>JAFSRK010000210.1 GCA_017446165.1 Ruminococcus sp. | reverse complement strand
TCTTCAGCGCGACGCGGTTGACCTCCATCGCGAGCTGTTTTTTCGATAAATCACTGATTTCCTGTGTCATATGGTCACCTTTCGGTATAATTAGGAATGTGGAATGTGGAATTAGGAATGAATGATATGTTGATCGGCGTCTGAAATTCCTAATTTCCTAATTTCTCATTCTTTGCTTCTCTTCCTTCAACAGCTTTCTCGTATAGCGGAACGCCGCTTCCTCGCCCTCTTCGGCGAGGATCGTGAGCATGCTCTCGAGCAGGTCGGAGGTTTTCTCGTGGATGCGGGCGACGCGGCGGTTCTTGCCGCGCTCAAAGTATTCGAGCGGACTGCGGTCGGTGTAGTTCTCGCCCATATAGACCTTTGACGCCGCGACGCGGTCACAGAACATCTCGACCACATATCTCAGCGGCATCTCCACCGGACGGACGATCTTGTCGACGGGGGAGTAGTCCGACCAGTATTCAAAGTGGTGTTTGTTCCTGCCTTTGTGGTGCATCCACGCCTCGGAGTAGCCCTTGACCTCGCGCTCGCGGTCGTTGGGACTGCGGGTCCCCTGCCAGTATTTCGCACCCTGCAAAAACTCGGTCGGGCTGTATTTCGATAAATCATGCCGCAGCCCCTGCCGGAAGATCCCCGCTTTTCTGCAATTGCGGATGACCTCGTGGCGGTGGCGGGTGATGGTCTTAAAATGCTGAAACGCCTTACCCATGCATATCTCTCCTTATCAAATGTATTATATAACATATGGGGAAAGAGTGCAAGAAAAGATTATTGAACAAATATACAATTTAATCTTGACAAATTATATTTTATCAAATATAATAGAGCCATGATAGGAATGTGGGACAGGATGATACATTCAACCGTAGATAGGGGATATGCCTTCCCCTCGGGGAAATTTCCCTGTCAGGGGAAATGGGCAAAGCCCAAAAGGGTTGCCGTTCCTGCAAGGACAAGGTGTCACCGTAGGTGACGGATGAGGGGCTGACCGTTCCTCTTTATCAATTATTCAAAGGATGCGGCATGACGGGCATTGATCATATATCCAACCGCAGATAGGGATGAAACGTTTCTGCTGTTTCGGAAATCAATTTTGATTTCCGATCGGGAGCACCAAGGCACTCCCCTACGAAGAATTCCTAATTCCTCATTCCTAATTCCTCATTAAACCCGCAGATAGGGGTGAAACGCTTCTACCGGCGGACGACCAATGGTCGTCCCTACGAAGAACTCCTCACTCCTGATTCAAAAAAACCGCACAGGTCATCCCTGCGCGGCTCTTTTTTGGTTCTTATTCGATGACGGTGATGTTCTCCTTGGGGACCATCAGCACTCTTGCGCCGTACTCGTTGGCGATTCTCATCACGCCGACCAGCGTGACCTTCGCGCCGTCCGCGGGGTAGTCGTCGGGGAATTTGCCGTCGATGACCTCCCATGAGAAGCCTCTGCCGCCGTTGTCCTCCGGATTCCTCTCGATCACGGTGCAGTTGGACATTCTCTGCTCGCTGATGCCGGTGACCTTGACGACCTTGTTGTCGTACTGACCGCCTTCCCAAGCGGCGAGGAACGCTTCCATCGCGGCATAGTCGCCGTCCTCGATGGTCACGGCGATGTCGGTGTAGTCGACCTCTGCGGCTTCGGTTTCGGCTTCGGTCTCTTCGACAGCAGCGGTCTCGGACTCGGCTTTGGTCGCCGAGGTGTCAGCCTTCTTGTCGGAAGAGCAGGCGACCAGCGCGCTGCATACCATCAGTACCGCCAGCACGAGGGCGAGGATGGATGTGATTCTTTTCATTTTGATATCTCCTTTGCATATTGGCTTTGAGCTGAGGAGCTTTTGCAGGCTCATATCAGCACGGCTGATCGTCAGCCGATGACTGCTTAGAATATCGCGATCTGGGGCGCGTTTGCGGGGTTGAGCCAGAGCAGGATCTCGCGCAGGCTCTCCTCGGGGATGCCCACGCCGCCGCGGGTCGGCTGGGACGCGACGTGCAGGAACTTCGCACAGCCCTTGGTGGGATCGGGGTTGTCGCGGTTATAGTTGAAGATGACCGCGTAGGGGTAGGTGACGGTGTATTCGTAGAGGTCCTGGTAGTCCTCGAAGTCGATGTAGGTAGCGTCGCCGTCGATCAGACGGTTGTAGTTGACGGAGGCGGGATCGGTGATCCAGCGCATGCCGTAGGCGATCTCCTTGTAGCTCAGCGCGGTACCCGGATCGGGGTTGGTACCCATCGCGTATTCGACGGTGTAGACGCCCTTGGGGGTAACGTGGTCATAGGGAACGCTTTCGCCCGCGCCGTCCTCGCCGCAGTAGCCCGAGATCGGCTCGAACTTCTGCTGCCATTTGCCGGAGGCGTCCTTCTCATAGGTGTAGACGGTCGCGGTGGTGCCGGAGGTCTGAGCGATGATGAGCTGGGAGCCGTTGATCGAGGCGGGGTTGAGTCCTGCCGCCGCCGCGAGCTGATCGAAGTCGGCAGACTGAGGAACAGCGCTCTGAGCCTCGGTCGGGAGCAACGAGGGCGCCTGATCCGCCGAGACAGTCGGGGAGTCGGTCTGAGCCTCGGTAGCATCCATCGCAACGCCCAGCGTGGGTGCGTTATTGCCCGCGACAGCCGAGGGGTGGAAGGTCTTGTCGAGGAAGTCATAGATGCTGTCGCCGAAGGTGAACACCAGCACCAGCGCCGCAAGCACGATGAAGGTCGCCACGCCGACGAGGATCGCCGCGCGGTTCTCGCTCTTGGAGCGCTGGGATTTGTAGTTGTGGGGACTGTGGTACCGCGACTTGTAGCGCCGACGGTTCGAGGTTTTGTTGTTCTTGTAATCCATATAGATCCCTGTTTCGTATAAAATGTAGGGGAGGGGCTTGCTCCTCCCGATCGGAAATCAAAATTGATTTCCGAAACAGCAGAAATGTTTCGTTCCTATCTGCGGTTGAGTATATCATCAACGCCCGTCATTCTGCGGGAGGAGCAAGCCCCTCCCCTACGCCAATGAGCATATGCTTCGCGGTGGCGTCAAATATGATCAGCGTTTTTAATTCCTCATTCCTCATTCCTAATTCCTGATTCTCAGCAGTATCGCCGTTGTGTTGTCGACGCCGCCTTTTTTGAGCGCTGCGTCGACGAGGGTGCGGCAGGTGCGGTCAAGCGGCTGTTTGTTGTCGAGGATCTCGCCGATCTCGTCGTCCGACAGCATATCGGTCACGCCGTCGGAGCAGATCAAAAAGACGTCGCCCGCCTTGCACTGACCCTCGGCGATATAGGGGCGCAGCTTGTCGTCGCCCGGCATACCGAGGAACTTGGTGATCGCCTTGCCGCCGCGCATATAGGCGGTGTGATCCTGTGTGATCTGACGAAGCTCGCGGTTCGCGAGCCGATAGACGCGGCTGTCGCCCGCGTTCAGGACATAGACGTCCTCGCCCGAGAACTGCACCATCGCCGCCGTGGTACCCATCAGCACCAGCGAACGCGCCTCGGTCTCCTCGCGCACCTTGTCGTTGAGCAGCTCCGCAAGCTCATAGAGGTACACCTCATACTGCGCCCGGTCGCGCGTGAACAGCTCGGCGTGAGAGGCTGCCGCAAAGGAGGCGACCTCGCCGCACGCCTCGCCGCCCATGCCGTCAAAGACGGCGAACAGCTCGTTGGTATCGGATCTCACGACGCCGCTGAACGCGACCTCGTCGTTGGAAAAAACATCCTCGCGGATTTTGCCGTCACAGTAGAAGTTGTCCTCGTTGTTCCGGCGGAGCCTGCCGACGTTGCACACGACGGCGTATTCTATCTCATATCGTTTGATAGCGGTTCACTCCAAATCATTGTTCGATGCCCGCCGCGGTGAGAAACTCCGCGGGGATCTCGACCTCGGTCTTGCCGACGTCGGTCATGGTACATTCGATGGCGTACGAGGCGTAGTCGTCGCTCAGCGACAGCGAAAGTGCGCTCAGGCTCCCCGAGCCGTCGATGGTGAAGCTGAAGATCAGATCGCTGTAGGCGGCGGTCGAGCGGTTCATCTCGTAAAGCGCGACGAACGCGTCGTAGTCGAGCGCCGAGAAGAAGATGGAGGCGCCTTTGTCGCGTACCAGCTCAAAGAACGCGCCCGTGTTGATGTCATAGGTGTAGGTCTTGCCGTTGTCGGAGCTATGGATGTCGAGCTTCGCCAGCTCCGAGCTGCCGGAAAGACGGCTTTTGAGGAGCTTCATGAAGTCGTTCACCTCGCCTGCCGTGAAGCGCGAGGTCAGGTCGGTGAATCTCAGAAACGACGCGCCGTCAAAGCTGCCCGCACGGTAGTCGGTGTTGAAGTCAAAGAAATTCAGCACCTTTTCGGTCACGTCGCGGACGCGCCACTTGTTCTTGTAGAGGCTGCCGGCGACGCGATCCTCGTCCACGGCGTACACCGCGCCTGAGTAGGTATAGCTGCCGTAGTCGGCGTCATAGGCGACCCACATGTTCTGCTTTGAGGGGTCGGCGCGATAGGCGCCGCTGTAGCGCATGACGGGCTGATCATCGGTGCTGACGGTGACGTCAAAGTGAAAGGATGAGTTGAAGTTCTTTGCCGAAGCGCTCATGAACTTGGTGACGGGATTCGCCTGATTGTTATACCAGCGGATGCCGAAGAAGACCAGGGCGAATACGACGATCGCTCCGATGATGAAGAGTGCGGTTTTGTGATCCTTCAGCCACAGCCGCCGCATGGATATCGGTTTTTCATCTTCCAGCTCAAACGCGCTGATACTCGGACGAGTCTTTCTCGCCATGCCCGCACCTCCTTGTGTGCCTATTATCTCCCGTACATTATAGCAAAAACGGTCTTTCCTTGTCAATAAAAGCGACATAAGCGTAACCATTTTAATAATTAGGAATTTGGAGTGAGGAATGAGGAATCAAGGGAAACGCTGATGCTTTTCGGAATATATGAACATTGGCGTAGGGGAGGGTCTTGACCCTCCCGCAGAATGACGGGCGGTGATAATTGATTCAACCGCAGATAGGGGTAAAACGCTTCTACCGGCGGACGACCAATGGTCGTCCCTACGTCATCATCACAACGTCGATTCAATTCGTAGGGGACGTTGATCATATATCCAACCGCAGATAGGAATGAATCGTCCCTACGTCGTCGGAAATCAATCTTGATTTCCGATCGGGAGCACCAAGGCACTCCCCTACAATTTATTCCTCATTCCTCATTCCTAATTCCTCATTAAACACCCCCTTGCATTTCCCTTACAACATGCTTATAATATTGTCAGAAACTAGTATCACCGAAAGCGGGTGTTTTTATGAAGAAACGAATCACGGCGATTTTGCTGACGGCGGCGATGCTGCTCGGGGTCTTTGCGACGATGCTCGGCGCTCAGGCTTTGATGTTCGGCGATGTGGACGGCGACGGCGACATCGCGATCCTCGACGCGACCGCCATCCAGAGAAGGCTCGCCTCCCTGTCCACCGAGGCGTTCAACGAAGCGGCTGCCGATACCGACGGCGACGGCGAGGTCACCATCCTCGACGCGACCCTCATCCAGCGGTATCTCGCGGGACTGATCAACGAATTCCCCGCGACCGAGAAGCCCACCGAGGCTCCCACTGCCGCTCCGACTCAGCCCCCGACTCAGGCTCCGACCGTTGCCCCGACACAACCGAGTGAGGAGGTCACCAAGGTGAAGAACAACATCACGATCTATTTCTCCAACAACAAAGGCTGGACGACCGTCAACGCCTATATCTATAATCAGTCCACCGGCACAGCCATGACCGCATGGCCCGGCAAGGCGATGACCTATGTCAAGACCAACGAGATGGGCGAGAAGGTCTATTCCGCCACCGCGGACGTCACGAAATTCGACCGCGTGATCTTCAACAACGGTACCTACCAGACCACCGACACCCCTCTGACCAAGGCGAGTACCGGCTATTTCCTGAACTCCAAGCGCAGTCAGGCGTACAACAACAAGTTCCTCGCGGGACTCTATCCCTACGGCGAGTCGGGCGAGGGCAAGATCACGACTGTGCAGACGGACTACCCCGAGGGCTACAAGAAGCCGCTCTATATCTGGACGCCCGAGGGCTATAACCCTGCGGACAAATCCAAGAAATACTCCGTCCTCTATATGTGCGACGGTCAGAACCTCTTCGGCAACAAGACCACCCTCTCGGGCTATGAGTGGGAGTGCGACGAGACCGTCCTCTCGCTGATGAAGAACGGCGGCGACGGCGTGATCGTGGTCGGCGTGGACAACTCCACCGACAAGCGCGACCATGAGCTGACCCCGAACCTCGGTGAGCTGAGCGCGACCGCCAAGTCCTACGGCAGCTCCTTCGCCAACGGCGGCGGCAAGGTCTACTCGGACTTCGTCGTCAATACCGTCATCCCCTATGTGGAGAAGAACTACAACGTCAATTCCATCCGCGGCATCGCGGGATCGTCCTCCGGCGGCATCGAGGCGTTCTATATCGGCATGGAGCATCCCGACAAGTTCCGCTATGTCGGTGCGCTGTCACCGGCGTTCCTGCTGTTCGACAAGCCTGTATGGGACAGCTATCTCGGCGAGAAGGATTTCTCCGGCGAGGTGCCGCGCGTGTACTTCTTCTGCGGCAACGGCAACGATCAGCTCGAACAGGAGCTGTACAAGGACTCCGTCCTGATGGAGGGCTGGCTGAAAAACCACGGCTACCCCTCCGATAAGATGATCACCGTCACCGATAACGACGGCATCCACAGCGAGGGCTTCTGGGCGCTGTATTTCCCCGAAATGCTCAGCTGGGGATTGGAGCTTTAGAATGAGGAATTAGGAATGAGGAATTAGGAATGAGGAATTCTGCGTAGGGGAGTGCCTTGGCGCTCCCGATCGGAAATCAACATTGATTTCCGACGACGTAGGGAGCGATTCATTCCTATC
>JAFSRK010000209.1 GCA_017446165.1 Ruminococcus sp. | reverse complement strand
TGTGTTGACGTAATCGGGATTGTAATAATGGTAGCCGATGAAGACACTCGCGTCGGATGATGAACCCTTGTTCATATTCAAGGGCAGGCAGTTAGTGGCGCCCTGCGTGAGCAGGTCTTTCATCGCCTCAGCCTCTGTATCACCTACGCCGACAAAGAAGCTGTCGATACCGGTCAGATCCGTATTTGTCTTTTGGTGGATATACAAAACATCCTTGGTATCGCCGTAGGGCACCGCGTATTCCGCCGGCGCCGTAACATTGCCGTAAAAGTCCTTTTGCGCTGCGATATCGCCGCGATCGACCGTCAGCACAGTGGACAATCCCGGCTCAAAGACCTTTTCTGAGATTTTGATCTCGGTCAGCGCGTCTCCGGTAGAGCTGCCGCCCGAGCTGGTCGTGGTATACAGGTAATACTGCTCGCCGTTCGGGGAGGTGATCGGAACAGGATTCTTTGACGAGAGATTCTGAACCAGCGAGTACTTGGCGCCGTTCACTGTCAGGGTCTCAGTCGGACTCTTGCCCTCCTCAGGCTTGTATCGCAGCAAGCCGTGTACGGCTTTTGACGGATTATCGGTATAGGTCACGCCCAGATAAGCGGCGTTTGTATTATAGCTTTGCGAACTGACGTCGCCGCTGTAATGCGGGTCGTAGGCAGCGCTTTTATTATACCACGCCTCGGCAGGATAAACAGCAAGACTCTGGTTATGGATCTCAGCTGAAGCGCATAGCAAAGCAATATAGCAGGAATCATTGGCGAAATCGTCGTATGTTTCCCGTTCTGCTTCTATCCATTTTGAATCGGGATTATACGTCGCCACTTTTACGGAGGCGATATACCTGCCCTTAACGGGAGCCGCGCGGTTGATATACAGATATGCCGGACTGCACTCGCCGCTTTTATCGTGGAGGTAATAAGCAAGATTGAGCGGATTTTTTTCGTAGGGGAACTTCACATCCTGAACAGAGGCAAAGCCTTCCGGGACCTCTTTGCTGCTGCTGAGCACCAGATCACCCGGCGCTAAAGGCTGATATCCCGACTTATATCCGCAGGCATAAAGCATACGGGGCTGACTGACGGTCGTCTCCCATTTGACGCCCGGAATCACATTATCGACATATTTATTCCAAGAGGTTAAGGATTGTCCCGAATTGACGGTAAAGTCATCGTAATTGTTGAGCTCATAGTGGTAGATGCTGTTTTCCCCGATATTGGTGCCGAGCTGCATAAATACAGATGTGATCCCATATCCTGTCTGTGCGTAGTTGGATTCTTTATTGCCGGTATAGGCGTTGAGCAAGGTCGCAAAGTTCTTCATTCTCGGCGTACCTGCATAGAACTGAACGTCGTACAGCGCACGTTTCGGGTTATAGGAAGTGGTATAGCACAGATAGGTCGTGACGTTGCTCGTTGAACGATACGAAGCGGATTGCAGGCCGATTTTTTCATAGCTCCATTCTCTGCCTTTTGTAAAATCTTCTTCTCCAAGCAGCTTACCGCCGAGCTTCTGTGCATATTCTTTGAGTGACCAGCCGGATTTTTCGGCGTCTTTACCGCTGACGAAATACAGTCCTGAAACATACTCTGTACCGGATGTGTATTTTTCCGAGGGAGAGAAGAAAACATATTTCGTGTTATCCCACTTGTCGGATTGATCACAGGAGTTAAAGTTATACGGCGCGCCGCCGAAATAGCAAACGGCTTCATAGCCTTCTTTTCTGTCGGACAGTTTATCGGCTATCTGGATATCGTCGGCGAGGATCGGCGAGCCGACTGACGCATCTTTTGTATAACAGATCGAGTTGTCGTATCCGTCGTAGCCTGCCGCGGTATATTTGACCGTACCGTAGGTGACCGCCTGAGAGGTGGATTTGATCTTCGCCATACGTATATCGGTAACAGCCGCTTTCTCGTTCGTCGTGACGGTATAGCCGAGATACGAATAGTATCTTATTGTTTTTAAGCCGAATTTTATGCTTTGTGTGGCATTGGGCGTCAAGTTGACGTCAACGACCTTATAACCCTGTTGCGTCAGCTTGTTTTTTGCTAAGGTCTCGTTATCCTCGCAGGATAAATAGAGCGAGGCAATGTATTGTTTCTTTTCGGCGGGAGCGGGCTGCGTTTCTGCCGGAGCAGTCGTTTCCTGCTGTTCCTTGCCCGCGTCGGCAGCTTCGTCCTGTGTCTTTCCTTCCGGCTCATCCTCGTTCTTTACCTCAGTCGTGTTCGGGGTTTCTCCCGGGCAGGAAAAGAACAGGAATACGGCAGGCGCCTCTTTCTCTCTGACGTTCGCGTTGAGATTGGCGGCGAAGAGCTCGTCAAAATTCTTGACCGCCTTATATCCCGCCGGATTCTCGGCGTCGTTTTTCTTTACGATAAACGGCGCGCCCTCGTTAGGCACGACGATCGGCTTGCCCGCCTCGATATTCTGTGAGGAATACAGCGCGTTCCACTGCTTTCCCTCATAGGCGTTCAGGTCAGCCTTGCCGTCGGGGCTTTGTATGAGGTCATACCGCAGCAAGCCTCGGTTGTCGGTATCGTTATGATCGACGCTCAGATCCATTGCTACCGTTGGTATCGTCGTATAGTCGAGGTCGTCACATTCCGGTTTCAAGACCTCATACAGGAACACAATGACCATAACGATGAGGATAAGAAGTGTGGCGATGCGGCTGATTGTTCCGATAAACGCGGCGATTTTTCCGAGACAGCCAAAGATCAGATAAACGGTAAAGTGCTGCCACGCCCAGACAGCCGCGCTTTCTCCGATCCATCCGATAATCGTCACAGGGAGCGAGGCCAATACCGAGATCCCCGCAAGGGATATCGCTTTTGAAAGAATCGTGGAAACGCCGTCGAGCACTTCGATCACCTTGTTGCGCTTCACCAGATTATCCGCCGTATCCTTAAGGTTCGTATATCTTTGCGCGTCGCCGGTGACAGCGCACTCCTGTTCAAAAATCTTTTGATCCACGCCTGTCCATACAGAGATAGACTCGGTGTTATCGTGATCGCGGCAAAGCCCCTTCGCTTCGCCGAGCAATTCGTTGAACTGTCCTTCCGCCGACGAGAGCTCGGTCATATAATACACGCAGCACTGAAAGCCTGTCATCTGTGTGGTGATGATCTGACCCGGGGTCATAGAGGCGATCAGCGGGTAGAGGTTTCTCAGCTCTGCCTTATTACTGAGCGTCAGGTTTCCCATTTCGACAAACCAATCGCCGAGGAGTGTGTCATCGTCGAATTTGTATTGGTTGAGCACGTCATACGCTGAGATATAGAGCGATTCTGTTCCGTGCGCGTTCATTTCCTCTGCGGATACTTCTTCGGGGTCAAGCTCCGGCAGCGTGCCGCCGTTTGCGTTTACCCGTGCCATACCGTTCTGAAATTTGGTTGAAAAGTCCTGAACCAAGGAAGTCAGCCGTTCCGCGTCTGACAGATACTGTCTGTCGAGTTCGGCGTAAGGATCGGTACCGGCTTCGACGCCGTCCTCGTTCTCGGAGAATTCAAGGATATCCTTATTCCGGTATACGCGGCTTGCCCAGTTGTCCTCGGAGCTGTCGGATACACCCAGCGCAAGAAGGTTGAAGGTGGTCGTGCTGACGACAGAAGCCGTCTGTAAAAACAGCTTTTTCAGCATCGCTTTATCGACCGAGCCGCTGACAAAATAGTCGCCGAGCTTCATATTAACGTCGGGTATCTCATACATATTCAGGAATTTAAGCGCTGTCTGCGCGTTGTAGCTGCCTTTCTGCACCTTTTCTTTAAATTCCCCGATTGTCGTATATTCCTCGTCGATCATAGAATCCACGCCCGGATATTGTCTTGCGACAAGGTCGGCGTAGTTGACGGTGCTGAAACCCGAGGTCATCTGCATCATACGGATGTCGGTGATCGCCTCGTCCTGATTCTCGGTGGTGATATAGCCGAGGACGACAGCGTCTTCATCCGTGCCTTCGTTCAGATTTCCGTCAACTGGAATAAAACCGTCCGCTTCGCAGACGCGTTTTGCGTCTTGTACGGTCTTGCCCTGATAGACGCGCACCTCGCTGACGTACTGCGTCGCGGCTTCCTGAGCTCTCGCGAGCATTCCGAACATCTGGAAATGCGCTAAAAAGCCTATGGTAAGGGCAAGCGCGACGGCAAGCGCCGAGAACAGGAATTTATTCGTTTTCTTCATCATCATTTGCGTCGCTCTGTTCAGCATTTGCTTCATCATCCTTCTTGCCCTCCTTTTTCTTTTTTCTGAAATACAGTAATCCTGTCACGCCCGCGATCAGGATGACGCCGCCGATAATGATGATCAGAGAGATATTGTCCGAGATCACGGACGCAAACAGCGGCGTCGAGACCTCTCTTAAGTTTGTCATCGATAAGGATCGCGCGTAATCGTCGGCGTGAAGATATTTGTTCACCTGATATAGGCTGATGTTCTTTCCTACGGTCGCCGAGCCGCTGCCGGTCGAGCTGATCCCGATATAGGAGCCGTCGTACAAGCCGCCGCTGTACATCTTTGCGGATGAGAAGGTGCCGTTTTGCAGGCAAAGGTTATTGACTGCGCCGTTGGCGGTGTTGTTGCGGATAACTATCCTTTCCGCGACTTCGATATCGCGCATAGAATCAACGTAAACGCCTCCGCCGTATTTACCGGCTGCCTGATTATTCGTAACGGATGAATCGATCAGATAGACAAACTTCGATTCGACGTAGATCCCGCCGCCCTTTTCAGCGGTGTTGTTTTCAATGTTTGTTTTGTATATGAGCACTCTGTTGAGTTTGGAATCGGATTCATCATCGTCGTACACATAGATCCCGCCGCCTTCGTTATTGGCGGTGCAGTCATGAATACGGCAGCTGTCAAGCTTGAAATCCTCACTGTGAGTATATTGGCGGTAAGGGAAAATCGGTATCAGGTAGAGTCCGCCGCCGCATTTCGCACTTCTGCAATTGTTGAATTCCACATGATTAAGGGAGGTTTTGCCGCCGGACTTATAGGCAAAACCGCCGCCGTTCTCTGCGGTGCAGTTATTAAATACAGCATCATTGAAAGTAACCGGACACGACGATGAACTATATACGCCGCCTCCGACTTCGGACCAGCAATTATTGAAGGTAAGATTGTCGGTCAGGATTTCAGCTTTGGTTGATAAACGCAAACCGCCGCCGGTGGATCTTGCTTTGCATTCTTTAAAAGTACAGTCAGACATTGTGCCGATATTTGTACTTGTTTTTACATCATATACACAGAATGCACCGCCGATATCGGATTCGCATTTTTCAAAGGTAAGGTCGTTAAAGGTAATCGCAGGTTTGCCCTTACAGGAAATGGCACCGCCGTTTTCCTCTGAGGTGCAGGATATAAACTTTGTGCCTTCAAGCGTCATACTGCCTTCGCAATGAATCGCGCCGCCGTCAGATGCAGCAGTACAGTTGCTGAAAGTACAGCCTTTGATCGACAGTACGCCGCCGGACTCAACTCTGACGGCGCCGCCATTGGCGTCAGTTGCGACCTGATCGATGCCGCCGTTGCCGGTGGAGTCTGTCAGTGACAGTTCACTGCCGGATTTGACGATAAACGTGGTAAGCGCCCAGGCGTTCGTGAGAATGTGTCCGTTAAAATCAAAGTTTATCGCGCCGGATGTTTCAAGCGAACCCCTCGCCGTAGCATCTTCCAGAAGCTGCACCGTACTGCCCCCGGTCTTTATTGCCTGCTTCCACGCCTCATTGACGGTGGGATAAACCGTCGAAGCACCATCGGGAGAAATGACACTGATCTCCTGAATGCCCCATATACGGAAATCCATCGTTTTATCCGAACTGTTGAACGGAGCTGACCATGCGCTGTATTCCTCGTTCATAAGCTCAACATCATTGGCAAAGAACTTGATTCGTCCTGAATGCTTTCTGACGGTGAAGCCGCCGCCGAAATCGAGGTACAGCCGCATAGATTGAGGTACTTTGCTCCAAAGCTCAAAGGTCTTTGTGATCGTATCGCCTTTCGCGAATTCATCCTTGAGATCAAACTGCTTTGAGTCGTCGCCGTACTTGTAGTTGATCTTCAGTGAGGCGCTGTTCCAGCCGGAGGCTTTGGAATCGTGCGTGATCTCTACCTTGTACATGACGCCGGGCGCGTTTTTCGGTTGGGTGACGAGAGCCGCGTTTGCCGGAATACAGATCGGTAAAGCCGAAAGCGCAAGAATCAGCACGAGGACTGCGGATAAGAATATGCTTACCCGCGATCCTGTATTATGTTTTTTGATTGAGGTCTTTTTCATAGGAACCTCCGTATGGTTTTTTTATACTTCTGTTTTCTTCTTCCTCTTTACAAGGATCGTACCGAGGACGCCGAGGACCGCGCCGAGCGCCAATCCGCCGAAGCCCCAGATCGCGATCATGCCGCCGCCTACAGCGCTTGCGGTCATATTGCCCGCTGACTCGTCATAGGTTTTGACGTCATTGCTGAGCTTAGAGAAAATATACATCGAGTAGTCGCCCGCGACGCTCTGCCATACGGTGCTGAAGGTGGAGTAGTTCTTGAATGCGCCGCTGACGACGTTGACCGCTCCCTTTTCGCCGATCAGGTGGACAAAGCCTTCGTAGCCGGAGGGAGCCTTGTTACTCTTTTGTACAACGAAGTCGGGGGTGAGCGGCTTGCCTGCCTTAGAGTTCTTGGAGGCATAGAGCACGAGCCACTGCTTGCCCTCGTCGGCAAGGAGATCGGCGCTGTCTCCCTTCTGTATTTTATAACCTTCGCCGAAGTATTCCATACGGTTACATTCGACCGCTTTGTAGTTCAGCGTGTAGCTGCCGCCGTCCGCGTCAGTATAGTTATTTACTAAGTAATTTGGGATCGGGAGCTGTTCTATGCTCTTGTCGCGGCAAAGGTCGATGATGGTCATGACTGCGGAGAATACCGCAAGCGCGACTGTTATGAACACAAAAACACGGGATGTAATTACCGAGTAACGGGCATTTCTTACACGGATAAAACTACTATTCTCCGGACCCAAATACTCTCTTGTTGATGCGAACGTTTTGGCATCGAAGATTTCGTCAATAACCAGTTCGTATGCTTGAGGAATTTTCTCAAAACCTGCTGTTGCTATTTTAATAAATCCGCTCCGTGCTGCCATAGAGACAAGCGTCAAGCCGAAGCTCGCAGCAGTCGCCATCCAGCTGATTGCCGTGATCTTTGCAAAGGTGTCAAGCTGCTCCTTCTCGGTACCGGTGGTACCGTCGGCGGTATTGTTCGCGCGCTGTGCGGAACCAGTCAGCGCAACAGAGCCGTCGTCCTTATACAGACCGCGGTCGATATTCTGATAGACCGATACTTCCTTCAGCTTTTCAAAGCCGGAGACGTTCTCCTCGGCATGCTCTTTCCATTCTTCTTCGGACAGGAAAGCGTAGATAGTGAGCTGTTCAAGGCTGACAAAGGGCAGTCCGTAACGCTGACCGTCGGACAGAGAAGCCGCCATCGGTATGAAGATCTCGACGTCCTCGGGGTCGTGCTCTTCAAGGAAGAAGCTGAGCAGCTCGCCCTTTTTGTAATTGCCGCCCTCGTAGTTTTTCAAGCCCTCGTAGATCGAGCCGATCGACAGCCAGTCCTGATATTTCACCAAAGCCGTGGGATCGTTCTTGATATCACCGAAGGCGTTCTTGATGTCCTCTTCGGTCGCGGTGTCAATATGCAGCTTGGAATTCTCGTAGTCGGTCAGCATACCGCGCAGATCGGTGACGGCTAAGCCGAGCGCCGCAGCGTCATCGCCGTATACATTGTCGAGATACTGCACTCGCTTGTTCTCGGTGTTAAGCTCGGGACGCTCTTTCTCTACCTTGTCGAGAAGGTTGTCGTAGCTGGCCGTTGCAAAGCGGTCTATCCATGTATTGTCGGCGGTATCGGTCGCCATCGAAAGCAGGGTCTCGACCGACTTGATGACCTGCGCGTTGCCTTGCATCAAAATGGTGACAAGGTTGGGCAGGTTCTCGGGGTTCGCCGCTTCGACGCTTTCCGAAATACCGACCTTGTCCTGCAACGTCTCGGAGTTGAGCAGGTCGCCCATCTTCATACCGGTATCGTCGTCGGTATATTTATTGAGGACGTCATGAACATAGGTCGCCTTTGTTTTGCCCGCTTTGAGATTGGTGCGGTATTCCTTGATGACCGTCATAAATTCGTTAAGAAATTCCGCGACCTCGGTCTTTTGCTTTTTCAGAAGATTTTTGTAATCCTCAACGCTGTAGTCGCCGTGCATATTCATCACAGCAAGGTCGGTGATCGAGTCGCGTATATTATCGGTGGTCTTGTAGCCCATCATGGCATAGGTCTTGCCGCCGTCGCTGAGGTTGCCCTCGACCGGGGTGAAGCCTTTGTCGCTGAGCGTCTTTTTAGCCGCTTCCGCGTCCTTGCCGTAGGCAACATAGACCTCGGAAACATATTTACCGCCGCTCGCTGCTGCGGATGTTTGCAGGGGGACTATCAGCGCGATCGTCAGCGTCAGTACCAACGCGACGATCATTCTGATTCTTTTCAGTATCTTCATTACACGGTCTCCTTCTTCTTTTTGTTTTTGTTTATCATTATAGCGATGACCGCTCCGAGAGCGCCGCC
>JAFSRK010000208.1 GCA_017446165.1 Ruminococcus sp. | reverse complement strand
TGCGGGCTGATAGCCGTCGTCAGCGCCGCCGAGCTTCTCGCCCAGCGTGTTCGCGATGGTGCGCGGTGACGCGCCGAGCTCGCTGAGATAGCGGATCGCGTAGCTGTCGCGGTCGGAGATCAGGGCGATCAGAAGATGCTCGGTTCCGACAAAGCCAGCGCCGGTACGCGCTGAGTACATCATCGCGTTCTGCATGACGCGCTTGGTGCGCGGGGTGAAATCATCGGGGCTGAGGTCGGTGGGCGCCCCAACGCCCGCGCCGGAGCGGATCAGCTCCTCGACCTTCTCGGCGGTGATGTTGCAGTCCTTCAGTGCGGCTGAGGCGACGCCGCTGTTTTCCTGACAAAGTCCGAGCAGGATATGCTCGGAGCCGATGTAGGTGTGGCCCATCCTCTCGGCGGATTCGATCGCGAGATTCAGGGCAGTATTCGCTTTTTCGGTAAAGCCTTTAAAGTTGTATTTCATAACACATACCTCCCTTTTGTGCGACTTCGTCGCGGATAATGGTTAACGGATAACGGTTAACGGTTGTGGAAAACGACGTCGCGTTTTGATACTATTAGGAATCAGGTGAGGACGGAGTCCTCCCGCCACCGTTATCCTTTCTCCGTTAACTTTTATCCTTATTGGAACCTTTCTCTTATGATTTCGGCGCGTTTGATATCCCTTTCCTGCGGGGTCATGTCGCCGTATTTTGTCATGATGGAAGCGGGCTGGATCTCCACGATCAGGCGGTCGATGCTGTCGGTCGAGAGGGTCGAGAGCTTCTTTGAAGCCACGCCCAGACGTACCAGTGACAACAGGTTCATCGCCTCGCCGTGATCCATCAGCAGGGCCGATTTCAGCGTACCCAGCGCGCGGGCGATCCTGTCCTCGACCTCGATCTTGCCGAGCAGATTATCTCGAGCCTTCATCTCCTGGGCAATCAGCTGGGTGGTGATATTCTTGAGGTTCGCGATCGCCGCCTTCTCGGAGATGCCGAGGGTGACTTGGTTCGAGAGCTGGAAGAACGCGCCGACGGGCTTGGAGCTTTCGCCGTAGAGTCCGCGGATGGTTAGTCCCAGCTTGCTCAGGTTCGCGCCGATGCGGTGTACCGCTCCGGTGATGTCCAAAGCAGGCAGATGGAGCATGACGGACGCGCGCATGCCGGTGCCGAGGTTGGTCGGACACTGGGTCAGGTAGCCGAGCTTCTCGTGGAACGCGAAGCCGAGCTTTCGCGACAGCTCGTTATCGAGCTTGTCCGCAAGGGCGTATGCCTCGTCGGGTTCAAAGCCGTCGCGGATGACCTGCAGACGGATATGATCCTCTTCGTTGACCATGATGGAGACGGTGTTGTCGTCGCTGAGGAACACGGCTCTGCCCTTTTCCTCCCTGACAAAATCAGGGCTGATCAGGTGGCGTTCGAGCAGTGCGACCTTCATGGTATCGGACACGGTGTCGAGGTCGATCCGGTGGAACTTGATCTCGCAGTCTTTGAGGGCGTCGGCGACCTTCTCGACGACCTCCTGTGCCTTATCGGCGGAGAGTCGGATCGGGAAAGGAACTTCGCTGAGGTTACGCGCGAGGCGCACTCTGGTGGATACTACCGCTTCGCTCATGGTTATGCCTCCATCTCTTTGATCTTGTCGCGCAGCTCTGCCGCACGCTCAAAGTTTTCGTCCTCGATCGCCTGTTTGAGCTGAGCCTTGAGGTCGTCGAGGGATTCGCCCTGTTCCTTTTTGACGTCGTCATCGACCTTTTCGTATTCGATGACAGGGCGCTTGCCGATGTGATCGGTATTGCCGTGGATACTGCGGATGGTGGGCATCAGCTCGCTGAAGAAGGTCTCGTAGCATTCACTGCAGCCGACCTTGCCGGTTTTCTTGATGTCGTTCATGGTGCTGCCGCAGAGCTTGCAGTGGGTCGCACCGGAGCGTGCGGGAAGCGCCGCAGACAGGAACGATCCCAGCAGTCCACCGAAGTCGGTGGTGAAATCAGGGAACATATTATCGTACCCAAGCTCATGGGCGCATTCGGCACAAAGCCTGTATTCGGCGTAATCGCCGTTGATCATCGTTTTGACGTGAGTCGTCGCTTCATTCTTCTGACAGTGTTGACATAACATAGTGATTCCTCCATTCTGTATTCTATAAACCATACTCTGTAGGGGCGGATGAGGACATCATCCCCCTACGTCATAATGATAATTGACATTTGATCAGAAAAAAATCAAATTCTGTTGCCTGTTTTACTGACTGATACTAATTTCAATTAAAACGCTTAAACAAGATATTAGCGGAAAATTTCGCAGAGCAAGGCGGAGATCGCAGGCAGGCTGGCGCCTGTCAAGATCGACAACGCAGCTATGCGGAATTTAACGCAATAGATGTTAAAGGGTTTTATTTGAAATTAGTATTAAAGCTTTCCGAATATGATCCTTTCATACAGAGAGCGCTGAGCGCCCCGCGCTATTCATGGTGATGATGTTCGTGATCATGCTTTATCGACGCCATCTTTTCTTTGACCTTTATTTCGCGCAGCGCATAGATATAATCGAGCAGGACGGCTTTGAAATCCTTTGTGCCGACTTCAAGCTCTCTGTTGTCACTGTTGCAGGTGATCTTGCAGGTGTCCTTGGTCAATTCGAGCGTGAATGCATTTCCCGCAAAGCTCTCCTTTTCGGAAATTCCCAGATCCACATCGTTGGTTACCGAGAGGATCTCGCGTCGAAAGCTCCTCTCCGCCAGCAGGAATTCACCCAGCAGATCATATGCTTTATCCTCAAAAACCACATAGGGAACAGGATGCTTGTGTTCGGATATTTTGATCTCGTAATTCATCGTCAATCTCCTTCGTAAACAGGGAATGCGGTCGTGATCCTTTTGCTCGAGTCGAGATACATATCGATCTCCAGATCGCCGCAGTAACCGATCCACAGCGAACCCTTCGGGTTGCTCGGATTTTTGGTCGCGTCATCATAGGCGGTGTTGATCGCGTCAACGACCTGTTGGGGCGTCCAACTCTCGGGGAAGAAGGAGCTGAAACCGTTTTTCTTGATCCCGCTCACCTCGACCTTGCCCGTGAATACGCCGTTATCATCGACATCCGATCGGGTGCCGTCGATGACCTTTCCCTTGCTGTCGGTGACCCGGGTGTAGTGATAACCCGTCGCCTTGCCCTTGCCGTTGATGGTGCCGTCAAAGATATGCTCCAGCGTGTTCTTGGCGAAGTGTTCGGTATTTTTCAGATTTTTGATATCCGCCATCGTGTATGATGCTTTTGCGGCAGTATCGTCGGTTTCTGTCGGCCGGATACTCTCGGTACTCTCAGCGGCGGAAACGGCGTTCGTTGTCGAATGCTCGGCGGTATCCCGAATCCCGGTACTGCAACCTGCGGTGATCGCCGTGACCGCTACGATTAAGATGATCGCGACCAGTCGTTTCAAATGATTCAAACATATCACTCCCAACGGATAAGTTACCTATATCCTAACACAATAAAGCCTGCTTGTAAATATCAACGAGGTAGAATGTGTATTCACCGAAGTCACAGGTAACGAAGAAAAATAATACTTGTTTTTGTCGCCGGGGTTTTGTATAATAAAACAAAAGGAGGAGTAATATGGATTACAGAACAATGGTAAACCCGACGTATTTGACCGCCAAAAGCACCGTTTTTTTGCTTGCGGTCGCGGGTAATGAGGACGCAAAGCGGATGATCGCAGGCTTAGGTCTGGAGGATGCGCTCTCAAGGAGAGACCCATCTGATACTCTCGTCTCAGAGAATGACGCCAAAGCGCTGATGACAGGCGTTGCGGTGGCAATCGAGGCGCGGTATGCCGCTTTATCAAGAACGCTGAAAAATGACGGCTGCAAAAACCTGTTGGATGTCGCCTGCGGTTATACGCCGAGAGCGATCTTCTGCAAAAACAACGGTATTTCCTATGCGGGCTTGGACGTCCCCGTCGTCGCTGAGGAGCTGCAGAGCTTCGCCGACAAGGAGGGACTAGGCAAGGTCTATCACGGCGGCGACGCGACGAACGCCGCCTCTCTCAGCGCCGCTGTCGAAGGCTTTGAGGGCGAGGTACTGATCTCCAGCGAGGGACTTTTAGGTTATCTTTCAACTTCGGAATTCGAACAGCTTCTTGACGGGATCCGACGGATACTCGAAAAGCACTCGGGCGCGTTTGTGACCTCGGATATGGGTGTGAATTATGAGCTGTTTGCAACAGCGAACATGAGCTCTCCGGAAGCATACGACGCGTCACGAAGAAGAACGATGGAGCAGTCGGATATCTACAACGAGGGCGTAGTACACATGGATCACGAAAAGGTGAAGGCGTTCATCGAAGCTCACGGCTTCAAGGTGGAGATCCTGCCCTTCTACCACGGCGACGAGAACCTTTCGATGCTGCAGGCGATCCCCGAAAGTTGGCAGAAAAAGTATCTCGACCTTTTGAAGGATGCGCGCGTCTGGAAACTGACCCTCGATCCCCATTACACACAGAAAGCGTCTGTCAGCGGAGCCGAGAAGATCGAAAAACTTACCGTTGATTACAAAACCATCGGCGGCGTGCTTGAGATGACCGTCAACGGACGCATCGACACCATCAGCGCTCCCACGTTACTGAAAGTGTTTGACGAGTGCAGTGAGGGTATCTCCTCTGTCAGAGTGAAAGCGGAAGAACTGGAATATATCTCCTCCGCCGGTCTGCGCACGATGATGATTATGGTCAAAAAGCTCGGACAGGGCAACGTCACGGTCGAGGGCGCGTCGGATGAGGTCAAGGAGATCTTCACGGTGACCGGCTTCGACGGTATCATCCCTCTGCTCTGATTGCAGAAAAGGTCACCTATTCCATTTTTGAATACGAAATCAATAATTGCCGACAGAGCTGAACGATAGCTTTGTCGGCAATTTGTTTTCCGGTTACAAAAGGAACTGATCGAAGCCGGTCGTCTCCAGGATCTCCCTGACCTCGTCGCTGATGTTCATCAGCTTGAATCTGCTTTTATCTTCAATGGATTTGTACATGATCAGCAGAACGCGCAGACCTGCCGATGAAATATAGACCAGCTCGCTGCAGTCGATCTCAACGCCGTGCAGTTCATGCTCCGCTTTGACACGTTCGAACAGCTCAAGCATATTCGGTGCGGTCAGCGTATCGACTCTGCCTTTCAGGGAGAGCTTCAGCGTGTCACCCGCGACCGATGCCTGCATATCAAAGCTCTTGGATCTCAGATCGGCTGTGTCGACCCGGGTGTCCGTATCCGGAGCAGTGATTTTCCAGTAGGCACATTTTTGCATGTTCTGTTTGATCATCTCAGCCTGATCGGGTGTGACCTTGGTCAGGCTGCCGATCTCGGGCATATGCTCCGCGATGATCATGCGCTCCGCTTTCAAGCCGTGCTTTGCTAAGAACATCATCGCATTCTTCATATGCTCAGCCACATTGCCCTGAGGGCTGACGTTCAGAGAATTGCCGCCTACGATGACGTCCGACTTGTCCTCCGCCGTGGTTTTGCTCTTCATCATGATCTCCATAAAGCGATCTCCGGCGATCGGCTGCATCGTCATGATGTACTGCA
>JAFSRK010000207.1 GCA_017446165.1 Ruminococcus sp. | reverse complement strand
TCGCTCAGTCGCGAGAAGCCCAGCACCAGCACGCGGTCAGCCATCCGCGCACCGAGCAGATCAAGGAACGCCGTTTCGGTCTCGAAGGTGATCTGGTCGGGAACGATCACCAGCAGCTTGTCGTTTCCCGCACGCGCGAGATCAGCCATCATACGGCGCAGGTATTCGGTTTTTCCGAAGCCGGATCGGCCCAGTACAAATCGCAGCATAGGATGCTCCTTTAACTTATCTTTTCTCTATCATACAACATGATATGTCCCATAAACAGGACTTAGTTTTTGAAGGTCATGCGCGGTGTCTTCGATTTATCAATAATCGCATCGACCCTCAGTCGCATACGCGACAGCTCCCTTAGAAAAGGGAGCCTCAGCGAAACAGGTTGAGGAAATCCTCCCAGTATTCGACGAGCTTGAATCGGAAGTCGAGCTTGTCGGAGGTGACGACGCGGTATTCGCCGTCGGACAGCTCCTCTTTCATCGTGTCCTCGGTCGCCGCACCCACGCACAGAGTGGGGTACATCACACACCACCAGTTTTGTCCCCCGCCGTCGCCGATGGTCAGCCGCAGGGAATCATACCACCCGGCGGGGATGGTGAACTTGTCGTAGTAGCGGGTGTTGAAATACGCCTGTCCGACCTGCGCCTTGACGGGATAATCGAAGCCGTGGCGGCGGATCTCGGACTCGGCAAGGCGCTCGATCTCAGCGAGGTGTTCTTCGGTCACCCGCATTGCCTGATACTTGTTCTCACAATCCTCAAAGTAATCGGAACACTGCTCGAGGACGCGGTCGCGAACGGCGAGCTTTAAGCTCTGGTCGGCAGCTGAGTCGGAGTTCGCGAGGATGTGGACGCGCATGACGTCCTCTGATAATTCTTTTGAAGAATTAATAAATGGAATCACCGCGACGACAAACGTCATCAACAGCGCGATGACCATGACATTCCAGAATCGTTTCAAATAATATTACCTGCCTTTCATCATTGAGTTTTGGCAGGTAATCGTCGTTTATGCAGGTCTACTGAATACAGCAGCCGACTTTGACAGGCTCCGTCAGATAGACCTTATTATATTTCTCTTTTAGAATATTGATGCAGTTCTCCGCCTTCTTCTCGTTGTTAAAGATCGCATAGACCGCCGAACCCGAGCCGCTCATAGAAGCGCCGAGCGCCTTTGCACCGATCATGGTACGCTTGATCTCGTTGATCTCGGGCAGCTCCATCACCTGTTCGAACTCGTTGTAAAGACAGGTGGACAGTCCGCGGATGTCGCGGCAGTAGAGTCGCTTGACCAGCTCGTCGGTATAGAGGAAGCCCTTCGGCGGGCGCGCGTCACAGCGGGCGTACGCCTCGGCGGTGGACACACTGACGTCGGGCTTGCAGATGACGATGAAGCACTTGGGCATGGCGGCGAGCTTTTTGAGCGTCGTGCCGGTATCGGTCGCGAGCATCGTGCCGCCCAAAAGGCAGAACGGGACGTCCGAGCCGAATCGGGCGCAGATATCCGCCATCTCGTCCATCGGCAGGCGGGTATCGTACAGCTGGTTCAGCGCCAGCACGACCGCCGCGCCGTCGGAGGAACCGCCGGCAAGTCCCGCGCCGGTCGGGATGACCTTGTCGATGGCAACGGAAAGCGGCTTCGGTGCGACCTTGGTGCGGCGATAAAAGGCGCGGACGGCTTTTGTCGCGATATTGCTCTCGTCACAGGGAACGTCGGGATAGGCGGGGCAGGATACCGCTACGGCATCGCCCTCACCGTCCGTAAAACCGACGGTCACGGTGTCATAGAGCGACACGGTCTGCATGACCATCGCAACGTTATGATAGCCGTCGGGTCGCTTGCCGACGATATCGAGCGTCAGATTGATTTTTGCGGGGGCTTTTACAGTGATCATATCAAAGCTCCGTGATGAATTCTTTTATCAGCTTCAGCGCCTCTTTGAGGTGCTTGATCGAATACGAATAGGACAGGCGTACATAACCCTCGCCGGACTCGCCGAACGCAGAGCCGGGAACCAGCGCAACGTGCTTTGAGCGGAGCAATCGGGTACAGAAATCCTCGCTGCTCAGTCCGGTGGAGCGGATGCACGGGAACGCATAGAACGCGCCCTCGGGAGTGAAGGTCTCGAGTCCCATCTCGTTGAGCGAGCCGACGACCAAACGTCTGCGCATGTCGTACTCGTCACGCATCTTCTCGATATCCTCGTCGCCGTTTCTCAGCGCCTCGATCGCTGCATACTGGGCGGTGGTCGGCGCGGACATGATACAGAACTGGTGCAGCTTCGTGACCATCTCGATGATCTCGGCAGGTCCGAGAGCGTAGCCGAGTCGCCAGCCGGTCATGGCATATGCCTTTGAGAAGCCGTTGATCACGACCGTGCGCTCGCGCATGCCTTCGATCGACGCAACGGAGATGTGCTTCTTGCCGTTGTATGTAAGCTCGGAATAGATCTCGTCGGACAGCACCATCAGATCGTGCTTCTTGACGACCTCGGCGATCGCCTCGAGATCCTCTCGCTCCATGATCGCGCCGGTGGGATTGTTCGGATAAGGCAGGATCAAGAGCTTTGTACGCGCGGTGATCTTTTCCTCGAGCTGCTCTGCCGTCAGGCGGAAGTTGTCCTCGGCGCGGGTCTCGATGATCACGGGCGTCGCGCCTGCCATCACGGTCAGTGGTTCGTAGCACACAAACGACGGCTCGGGGATCAGCACCTCGTCGCCCGCGCCCGCCATACAGCGGATCGCGATGTCGATGGCTTCGGAGCCGCCGACGGTGACGACCACCTCGGTCATCGGGTCATATTCCAGATCGTATTTTCTTTTATAGAAATTTGTTATCTCCTGACGAAGCTCCTTGAAGCCGCGGTTCGGGGTGTACCAGGTGCGGCCCTTCTCCAGTGAGCGGATGCCCGCCTCGCGAACATGCCACGGGGTCTGGAAATCCGGCTCGCCGACAGACAGCGAGATAACGTCGTCCATCTCATTGACGATGTCGAAGAAGCGGCGGATGCCCGAGGGCTTTACCGACCGGATCGACTCCGTCAGCTTGTCGGTATAGTTCATCAGAGCATCATTTCCCTTCTATCCTTCTTGTCGAGGTCAACAAGCGAAACACCGTTCTCCTTATAGCGCTTGAGCATGAAGTGAGTCGCGGTGGAGAGGATGCCGTTCATTGCGGCGAGGCGCTTGGCGACAAAGGCGGAAACGTCCTGAATGGTGCGTCCCTTGACGGTCAAAAGCAGATCGTAGGCGCCCGCCATCAGGTAGACGGACTCGACCTCCTCGTAGCCCAGCAGGCTCTCGGCGAACTCGTCGAAGCCCTTCTGCAGCTGGGGGGCGACCTTCAGCTCGATCAGCGCGACGACGCCCGACTCGGGAACAGCGTCCCAGTTGACCACGGCGCGGTAACCGCGGATGATGCCGTTCTTCTCATACTCCTTGATCTGAGCGGCGATGTAGTCCTCAGGCTCGCCGAGGATCATCGAAAGCTCCGCGGGAGTGAGGGATGAATTTTCGCTCAAAAGCTGTAATAACTTGTCCATAGTGACCTCCAAATTATACCATTTGCAGCGCGGGCGATATGTTGACCGACAGGCTGTCGATACAGATCGCCGCCGCGATGCAGATCATTTCTCTTTCTTCCGTGTTGATCGTCAGCGTGAGAGTGCGCTTGACAAAATCCTTGTTCACCACGCAGATCACGCTGTTGTCCGCGTCGAGGATATCGTAGTTGCCCGCGACCGCGTCGCCGCGGATGCAGAAGCTGATGCCCCGAAACCGTACCGCTACATAGCCGCCGCTCAAGACGACGTTGATCCTCACGGCTTCGCTATCCGTGCGGACGCTGTACGCCGAGAAGGCGTTGATCCCCAGTCGGCGGATCTTGCAGACAGCGTTGTCGCGACGGTCGCGGATGCGGATGAACTCGCCGGAGGCGGTGTGCTTACCGCGCACGGTATAAAGCTCGCGTCCGAGATCGTCGAGTATCAGGTACCGCTGATTCAGCTCGGATGTATCTTTTTGTAAGAATCGTTTCACAAATATCACCTCGGTATTATCCTTAGTGTGTAACGATAACGGGAAATCATGCATTTCCCTGACAATTATTTACAACAGCGTCCTGCGGAACTTCTTGCCCAAAACGGTGAAATGCGTCAGCGGATGATCGGGTTCGAACTGTCTGAGGAAGCATGAGGTGTAGCCGAGTATCAGCCAGAACGACACGACCATGAACGTGAGGTTGAACAGCAGGGTGATCTCTACCATTGCGAACGCAAGATAAGCGCACAGGAACGCGTACATACACGGCAGCATGCTGTCGCTGAGCGTTCGGTTGCGCAGGACATGGCGAGTGATGTGGACAAAGAAGCGCGTGCCGAATATCACAAACAGCACAAAGCCCAGCAGTCCCGCGCTGATGATGATCATGATGTAGCCGTTGTGAAAATCGGTGATATAGGGCGCGAACCATCCGTATTTATCAGAGAACTTCACACCGTTTTCAAACATCCGCTCGCCGATCTCGAAGATGTTGCCGCGACCGACGCCGATCGCGGGATTGACGGTGAACATCTGAGCCGCCTGTTTCCACAGGGTGATCCTGCCGGAGTCGAGGTTCGCGTTCTGATGCTCAAAGGTCAGCGCCTCCTCGTCGGACATGTCGGCATCCTCTAAAACAGAGATTGTGCTGGTGACCTTGACGACCTCGGAGAAGCCAATCTGGATGATATGGCGTACAAACAGAAGCGACGCGACGATGAACACGCCCGCGAGCAGGGACGCCGCGGTTTTCTTGAACAGTTTACCGGCGTTCCACTTGACGTCGCCGTTGAAGATCTTGTAGGCACAGTAGACAATCGCATAGCCGACCATCAGCACCATCGAGGCGTTCGAGTCGCACAAAAGCAGAGAGATGCCGTTGACCGTCACACAGGAGCCAAGCCAGATGCGGCTGACGCGTTCTCTGCCGGAGATGGCGATGAAATCCTTTTTGGTCAGCGCGTGACAGCAGAAGATCGCGAACACCGCGATATATCCGAGGTAGTTCGGGTTCATATACAAACCGGTGAAGCGGTTTTCAAAGACGATGAAGCCGATGTGGAACACCTCGACGCGGATGCCCGCCATCATGCATGCCAATCCGACGATACCCATCACCGTGGTGCTGTAGACGACCACAGCACAGATGGAGTAGAACTCGCGGCGGAAGTTGAGGTGCTTCTCGGTATGCACGCCGTAGAAGATGAAGAAGCAGATCGCGGCATGCAGGATCATCGCGATGTTATAGAGATTCGTCAGCGCCTGACTGCTGATATGAAAGATCAGCGTGAACACCGACGACACCAGAAACAGTATCAGCCAGACGCCGAAACGCGTTTTCAGCGCGGTGTGCCTTTTGATCTCGTTATGTATCACTAAAAACGCGCCCCAGAGGAACATCACCGCGAGCATCGCGTATGCCGGGATCAACAGCAGCGTGACGTTGCACATCAAAAGGCAGATGATATAGCTGCGTCTGAACAGCGAGGTGTCCAGCACTGCGGCTTTGAATTTACTCATACGAAACTCCTGTATCAGATAACATTCTTGAAGGTGGCAAGCATCAGCTTGATGTCGCCGAAGAAGCTGAAGTCCTTGAGGTACTCGAGGTTATACTTCATCTTCTCGGGTAGGATCTCTTCAAGATAAATGCGGTCGACCTCCTCGGGATCGCTGACAGCGCCGATGATCTTGTCCTCGTCCTTATACCGGATGGATGCGAGCGACGTGATACCGGCGGGCATCAGGAGAGTCGCCGTCATCTCGGGCTGATAGCGGTCGACGTAGCGCGGAACCTCGGGGCGTGTGCCGACGAAGCTCATCTTGCCCGACAGGACATGGAAGATCTGGGGCAGCTCGTCAAGACGGAACTTGCGCAGCTTCTTGCCGACAGAGGTAACGCGCGCGTCGTTCGCCGAGGTCACGAGCGCACCCGCTTTGTCGGCTCCGACCGTCATGGTACGGAACTTGAGGATCTTGAAGCGGCGGTTGTAGGTGGTGACCCTCTCCTGACGATAGAACACGGGACCCTTGGAATTCACCTTGACGATGATCGCGATCACCGCCATCGGAATCAGAAGGAGAATCAGCAGGATCAGCGCGATCAGGATATCCGTCAGGCGCTTGAAAAAGATGCTGAAGCGCTTCTTCGACAGTATATCATAGTATTCACGCACGGAATCGTTTCTCAGCTCCGGCGGTAGTTTTTCGAATGATTTCAGGAACATAAGCCCTCCCTAAGCCGCTTTCTGACAGCAAGCCCTATGTCACCAGTTTATATTTCAATTATTATACAATATTAGACTGATTTTTTCAATATCCTATCGAAAAATGTTGCCACAATTATCCGGCGAAAAAGCGGCGTATCTTCGTGATAAATGTTGCAATAATAATTCTTACTAAGAATAATAAGCAAATATTCTGCCCCGCGACAAAAAAAGATAAAAAACAGGAAATTAACACCGGTAACAACTTCGTTTTTTTCCTTGACTTCGCGGGATGTTGATAGTAAAATGAAATCAAGATAAAGATTGGAGAACGACATGGACAACGAATATAAGCCCGATCTCATCACGCTGATCGACGAGGAAAACGTCGAGCATAACTTCGAGATCCTCGATACCATCGAAAACGACAAAGGCGTTTTCTACGCGCTGTATCCCATCTTTGATTCCGCTGAGGACGCGGTCGAGGACAACGGCGAGTACTACATCATGGAGGTCATCGAAGAGGACGGCGAGGAACAGCTCGCCGAGGTCGAGGACGAAGCGCTCCTCGATGAACTGGCTGCCGTGTTCGAGAAGCATTTCGAAGAGCTTTTCGACGACGAAGAGGACGGGGAATGATCCCTTCCCCCACAACTGAATAACTCAGGCAATTATCCTGCCTGACGCGCGTATCGGTCTCAAATAACCCTACACTTTTTAAATCGGGAGCTTAGCTCCTTCGGCGGTGTGCAGACCTCCCAGACCCATTGGACGAAGGGAGCCTAAAGCCGCAGGGCGGGCACCCACCTGTCATCTTGTAGGCAGGTTATCTAACGACTGTTGCGGTCAGGCGGGATACTTTTTTGACTGAAAAATGAATAACGGCGGGCGGGACACCCGCACCCGATCACAGGGTAGCAGTCATTAGTCGCCCGCATATTTTTTGACTACATATCGTTAGGAGAGATCCGACATGAAAATATCTGTACTGGGCTGCGGACGCTGGGGCAGCTGTATCGCATGGTACCTCGACCGCATCGGTCACGAGGTCGTATCCTGCGGACTCAAGGACGCCCCGGAGCTGCAGCAGCTTCTTTTGACCCATCACAACGACTATCTCACCTTTCCCGACTCCATCGAGGTCACCTATGACCTCCCCTACGCAGTCGAGCGCGCCGAGGTGATCGTCATCTCCATCTCGTCGCAGCACCTTCGCTCGTACATGGAGGATATCGCGAAGAATAACCTCGACGGCAAGATCATCGTACTGTGCATGAAGGGCATCGAGGTCACGACCGGCTGTCGCCTCTCTCAGGTTGTCGGCGACTTTGTCAACGAGAGCAGGACGCCCGTCGCGGTATGGGTCGGTCCCGGACACCCTCAGGACTATGTCAAGGGCGTGCCGAACTGCATGGTCATCGACTCGAACAACGAAGAAATCAAGGAAAAGCTCGTCAAAAGCTTCAACAGCGAGCTGATCCGCTTTTACATCGGCACCGACCTGATCGGCTCGGAGATCGGCGCAGCGGCAAAGAACGTCATCGGTATCGCCGCGGGCATGCTCGACGGCGCGGGCTACACCTCGATCAAGGGCGCGCTGATGGCGCGCGGCACGCGTGAGATCGCGCGGCTGATCAAGGCGGCAGGCGGCAACGAGATCTCCGCCTACGGACTGTGTCACCTCGGCGACTATGAGGCGACCCTGTTCTCACAGTGGAGCCACAACCGCCGCTACGGCGAGGACTATATCAAGGGCGTGAAATTTGACAAGCTCGCCGAGGGCGTCATGACCAGCAAGGCGCTGTTAAAGCTCGCCGACAAGCTCGGCGTAGAATTACCCATCACCAAGGCGGTCTATCGCATCCTGTTCGAGGGCGCAAAGCCCGATGACGAGCTGTCCGCACTGTTCCTCAGATCGATCAAAGAGGAATTCTAACAACCACCGATCACGCGGCAACCACCCTGTGAAAAGAAGCGACGCTTCCTCCTGTCGTAGGGGACGATGCCCTCATCGTCCCGCAAAGATCAGCATTGATGCTATTTGAAACTACAGACAGGGACGATCGCCCTACATTCGATTCATACGGCATAGAGCAATCTATGCCGTTATTCTTTTACATTTTTCGGGAAAGTGAAACTTTTTTGACCGCTGATGTGTCTACTATATGAAGGGGGTGTTCATGGTGCAGAAAAGCTACGCGGGACTCGGCTACGACGAGGTCGTCCGGAAGTATGCCAAAACGGTCGCGTCGGCATGCCTGATGAAGCTCAACAATTGGGCTGACGCCGAGGACTGCTTCCAGAACACCTTCCTCAAGCTCTACACCTCCTCACCTGCGTTCGAGAACGAAAGCCACCTCAAGGCATGGCTGATTCGCGTCGCCGTGAACGAGTGCAAGAACACCCTGCGCACCAGAGGACGCACCCTTTCGCTCGACAGCGCCGCCAATATCCCGGTATTCATGAAAGAAGCTGACAGCGACACCCCGCCCGCACTTCTCATGAAGCTGAAGCCGAAGCACCGCGAGGTGATGTACCTCTACTACTGTGAGCAGTACAAGGTTGCCGAGATCGCGCGCATCCTCGGCAAGAACGAGAACACCGTCAAGACCCTGCTGCGGCGCGGCAGAGAGGAATTCAAAAAACGATACGGAGGTGACGACCTTGAGTAAGCCCGACTTCGATTTTTCAAAATATGTGGAGGTTCCCGAAAGCTGGATCGAGAACGCGCTGAACATACCGAACACCGTCAACAGCCAGCCCAAGGCGTTCCCTGTCCGACGGATCGTAGCGGCGGCGAGCATCGTACTGGTCGCGGTCTTAGGCGTCAGCTTATATTTCTTATTTGGAAATAAAAGTCCGATCCCTGTCGCACCGATTAAGCCTACCGACAGCGCTCAGACAATGACAGAAACGGCTTCTGTCGACACCGAGAGCGTGACTCTCACCGAGCGCATGACGACTTCGGCAACAACGCCGCCGTCCGCTCCCTCTACCTCTGCCGCTACACAGATCGCCACCGACAGCGAGGGTGAGATCATCGTCATCACGACGATCACTACCCGCACGGAACATACTCCCTCCGACGCGACGCCCATCTCCCCCGCTACGACACAAGCGCCCGCCGTCACACCGTCAGAAGAGCCCGCTGTACCACCGACTCAGGCGGCTACTGAAATCAGTGTCCCGACAGCACCGACGCCCACCGAACCGAATATCAGAACACTCGAGCTGAACCTTCGGTTATCGGAGATGATCGCCACCGTCGCAGAAGATGGCGACAGCACGCTCTACTGCTGTATCTATGACAGCGCGGGGAATCCGATCGGCGATCCCGACCTTTACAGCCGCGGACACCTGCTCGACATCCGTCCGGACGGTTATCAGTCACAGGAGGTCATGTACCATTATTCGGTCGACTATGACGCGAACACTGTCCCCGACGGCGGCTTCACCTATCGAATCTATCTTTCAAACGGCACGGTGCTGAACAAAGGGACGATATGACCGACAGAGATTTTGAGAATCATTTGATTCTGAAACGGGAGGAGCAAGCCCCTCCCCTACAGTTTCCGCATACGCACGAACATTTCTAAAGGAGGAATCACCATGAAAAGAATCATTTCCTTACTCCTGTCCATCGCATTATTATTCTCATGCGGAATTATAATGACTAACGCAGAATCCGACAAGCTCACCGAGGAACTACAGCTGATCCTCAACAACAGCGAACCCAACACCATCGTCCGCTTTTACATCACCATCAACGGCTGGGACAAAACGCTGACAGATATGCCGTCCTACGGCGACAGAGAATTCTGGAAAGCCTACGATGAATTTGACGAATACCGCGAAACGAGGGATGAATTGATCCTGCCGCAGATCTTAGGCGATATCACACCGCTCAGGATCGTGAACGAGGATTACAACGGAAGCATCGTTCTCGAAACGACCGTTACGAATATCGAGCGGATCGCCGACAACGAGCTTGTCAGAGAGGTCGGCTACTGCAACTTCACCTTCTATCCCTACGGCGAAAAAGCGGAGATCAGTGACGAGCTGCAAGCGATCCTCGACAAGAGCGATCCCGACGACAATATCCCCGTGATGATCACCTTCTCGGATACGGCTCTGACAGTAGAGGATATGCCGTCGTGGCCGGATACGGTCGAAGCACAGAAGGAATACCGCAAGTACAAAAGCGCGCGGTACGGGTTCTTAGGACCACGCGTACTCGACGGCGCTGAGTGTCAGATCGAGTATCAGTCGGTACGCTTCTGGCTTGTCACTGCAAGAGCTGAGGATATCCCGACATTCGCCGAATCAGGCTATGTACGCGCGATCGCTTATTGGGATAAATCGCAGCAGTTCATCGAACATCCCGAGAAGATCGACCCGCAGGTGATCGGTTATTTCAACTGTGACGTCACCGAACAAACCGTGTTCATCGAGCTTGATCTCGAATCCAAGGTACCCAAGGAAATGCCCTCATGGCCGGATTATAACAAGGCGACGAGAGAATACGAGGAATACTACTGGAGTAAGCACGAGGAATTTGAGAAGATCGTCGAGGAGCTGAAGAGCTCCACCCATATGAGAAACGTCAGAGGCGTGTGTCATGAAGCGGTGATCGCGACGGTCGGAAACGATCCGACGAGCATCAGCGAACTCGCAATGAATGAGCATGTGAAATATATCCGATGCTTTGACCTCTACAGCAAGGAATATGACGAAAGCAACACCCGCAACCGCTACCGCGACCGTCTGCTCCGACAGTATCCGATACATGACACCTACACGGGCGATCCGCTGATCCTATATCAGGAGGTCTGCTATCACCCCTATGCCGGCGACGACAAGCCCTACGGCACCGACTGGGCGATCGTACAGGCGAGCATCTCCGGGATCGTTGCCTGTGCGGAGCTTGAACAGATCGTCGGCGGACGACTGCTCTATGCGCCGAACACCTACCAGAAGCCGTTTGCCTTCGATATCGGACTCTATGACGCAAAGCAGGACAAATTCTTCGATATCACCGAGGTCGACTTCGATGATTATCCCGACCTGTATGATGTATGGCAGAAGATGGATATCGGCGAATTGACCGTGAAGGAAACTGTCGGCGATGCGGACGGCGACTCGACGGTCACGATTCTCGACGCGACAAAGGTCCAGCGCGGCGTCGCGGGACTTGAGTCAAAGAACACGATCGTTGCGACCGGCGCGGACGCCGACAGTGACGGCGAGATGACCGTTCTCGACGCAACGCGCATCCAGCGTTATAAAGCTGAGCTGTGCACGCTTGACGGCACAGAGATCGCAGAAAAAGCATAACGAATAGTCCCCTATTCTAAGCCATTGAACCATTCTTCCGCAAAGTCGGCGAGGGATGAATCAAGGAGCGCTATGCGGCATAATAAAGCTACTCGCTTCGCTCAAACAATCATGCAATCCCTCACCCGCTTTCGCGGGAGCTCCCTTTACCAAAGGGAGCCTTGCAACCCTTTTCAAAAGCAAACGGACGACAGCTATCCCGACTGTCGTCCGTTTGCTTATTCAGAAGGATCGATTATGTAGGGGCGACCATTGGTCGCCC
>JAFSRK010000206.1 GCA_017446165.1 Ruminococcus sp. | reverse complement strand
GATGGCACGGGTGTTGATGACGTAGCTGACATAGCCCGCGCGGATCGCGTCGAGGATCTGGGTAGAGCCCTCGCTGAGCTTTCTCAGGGTTCTGGTGCGGATACCGTGATCGCGCATCGTCTTAGCGGTCAGGTCGGTCGCCTCGATGTTGAAGCCGAGGTCATAGAAACGTCTGATCAGCGGAACAGCTTCTTCCTTATCCTCGTCGGCAAGGGTCACGATGACCGTGCCGTAGTTCTGCACCTTGGTGCCCGCCGCGACGAGAGCCTTGTACATCGCTCTGGACAGGCTCTTGTCATAGCCGATTGCTTCGCCGGTCGACTTCATCTCGGGAGAGAGATACGCGTCCAGTCCCTTGATCTTCTGGAACGAGAATACCGGTACCTTAACATAGTAGCGCTTCTTTTCCTCAGGGTACAGGCAGAAGATGCCCTGCTCCTTGAGACTCTTGCCGAGGATGACCTCAGTCGCAATATCCGCTAAGGAATATCCTGTGGATTTGCTCAGGAACGGAACCGTTCTCGAAGATCGCGGGTTGACTTCGATGATATAAACATCGTCGTTGCTGTCCACGATGAACTGGATATTGTACAGACCGACGATGCCGATCGCCTTGCCGAGTTTCTTTGCGTACTGTAAGATAATGCCTTTTACCTTATCGCTGATGGAGAAGGACGGATATACGCTGATGGAGTCGCCCGAATGGACGCCGGTACGCTCGACCAGCTCCATGATGCCGGGGACGAATACGTCGGTGCCGTCGCAGATCGCGTCGACCTCGACCTCCTTGCCCATGATATACTTATCGACCAAGACGGGCTTATCTTCGTCGATCTCAACAGCGGTCTTTAAATAGTGGCGTAAATCTTCCTCTTTGCTGACGATCTGCATGGCTCTGCCGCCCAGTACAAAACTGGGTCTGACCAGCACGGGGTAGCCGATCTCGGCTGCCGCCTTCACGCCTTCTTCGATCGAAGTGACCGCCTTGCCCGCGGGCTGCGGGATACCAAGCTCCTTGATGATCGCGTTGAAGGAGTCGCGGTTCTCCGCACGCTCGATGGCGGCGCAGTCGGTGCCGATGATCTTCACGCCGCGGTCCATGAGGGGCTGAGCGAGGTTGATCGCGGTCTGACCGCCTAACGACGCGATAACGCCCTCGGGCTGTTCAAAGTCGATGATCGCCATGACGTCCTCGGGAGTGAGGGGTTCGAAATAGAGCTTGTCGGCGGTGGTGTAGTCGGTGGAGACGGTCTCGGGGTTGTTATTAATAATGATCGCTTCATAGCCCGCCCTGCGGATGGTTTGCACCGCGTGGACGGTCGAGTAGTCGAACTCGACGCCCTGACCGATACGGATGGGACCCGCGCCCAGCACGACGATCTTCTTTTTGTCGGTGCGGACAGATTCGTTCTCAACTTCATAGGTTGAATAAAAATACGGAACATAACTCTCGAATTCGGAGGCGCAGGTGTCGATCATCTTGAAAACAGGTGTGACGCCGGCGCTTTTTCTCTGCGCGTAAACAGTATTTTCGTCTGTGTGCCACAGCCCGGCGATCGCTTTGTCGGAAAAGCCCAAACGCTTTGCGCTGTACAGAGTATCGATATCGCCGACATGCTCGCGCAGTTTCTGTTCCGTTTCAACGATGTTCCTGATCTTGCGCAAATACAGCAG
>JAFSRK010000205.1 GCA_017446165.1 Ruminococcus sp. | reverse complement strand
CAAGAAGCGGAACGTCAGCGAACGCTGATTGGCTGAGAGCTACTGCTTGCGACGTACCGCAAATGACAGACGTTGGATGTTCCACACTACTGATTCCTCATTCCACATTCCTAATTCCTCATTAATGCAGCTTCCCCTCAACCGGCGGCGTTATCGTCGGCCTTATGATGCGCCGCCGGTTCCCCTATATTTCCCATTTATCCAAGATGAACGCCTGATGATTTGTCGGGCGTTCATCGCTTTTATGAAGAAAAAAGCAGCCTGCAAATGCAGACTGCCTGTGATGTATTGCTTTGTCGGGAATGGATCCTACGAATATGATTATTCTGCTAACAGCTTCTCAGCCGCGGCGAGCTTGGTACAGACGCAGAAGATATCCATCGCCTTGTCGAGCTCCTCAACGGTGGGGAAGGTCGGGGCGATACGGATGTTGCTGTCGTGCGGATCCTTGCCATAGGGATAGGTAGCGCCGGCATTCGTCAGCGTGACGCCGGCTTCCTTGCACAGAGCGACAACACGCTTTGCGGTGCCGTCGAGAACGTCGACACAGACGAAGTAGCCGCCGTTGGGCTTTAAGTAACGGATGATGCCGAGATTGGTGAGGTTCTTCTCGATCTTATCGACAACCAGATCGAAGCGGGGTTCGAGGATCGCGCGGTGCTTCTGCATATGTGCCATCATGCCTTCGAGGTTGCCGAAGAAGCGCACATGGCGGAGCATGTTGATCTTGTCATAGCCGATGGTCTGGTACTTGTATTTGTTCTTGAGAACCTTCATGTTATTCGCGGATGCCGCCATCGCCGCGACGCCAGAGCCGGGGAAGGTGATCTTTGAGGTGGAACAGAAGCAGATGGGCAGATCCTCGCTGCCGACCTTGAGACACTCCTGCATGATGCTGATCAGATGATCGGGGGTGGAGGTCAGGTCGTGGATGCAGTAGGCGTCATCCCACATGATGCGGAAATCCTTCGCGGCAGGCTTGAGGTTCGCGAAGCGGCGAACGGTCTCGTCGGAGTAGGTGATGCCCTGAGGATTCGAGTATTTCGGAACGCACCAGATACCCTTGACCGTGGGATCCTTGATCAGCTCCTCGATCAGATCCATATCGGGACCGTCAAAGGTCATCGGAACGTTGATCATCTCAAAACCGAAGTACTCGGTGATGCCGAAGTGGCGGTCATAGCCGGGAACGGGGCAGAGGAACTTTCTGTCCTTGACCTCACCCCAGGCGGGCATGCCCTCGACGACGGGCTTGGTCATAAAGCAGGAGATGGTGTCGAACATCAGGTTCAGCGACGAGTTGCCGCCGACCATGACCATCTCGGGATCAACCTCGAGCATCGAAGCCATCATGCGCTTGCATTCGGGGATACCCTCCAGCACGCCGTAGTTACGGCAGTCGGAGCCGTCCTCGGTGCGGCAGTCGGAGTCGGAGTGGATGATGTCGAGCATCGGCAGTGACAGGTGGAGCTGTTCCTGACCGGGACATCCGCGCGCCATATTGAGCTTCAGTCCCAGCGCCTTGTATTCTTCAAACTGTGCCTTGAGCGATTCCCGCTCGGCGGCGAGCTGCTCTCTGGAATAGTCCTTGTATTGCATAATGCACCCTTCTTTTCAATGCAATTGAATAATCAGATACCTCAAATTGCAAAAATAATCTCTTAAGCAAATATATAATACCTCGAATCAGCAAACTTTGCAACACTTTTGTGCGAATCCTGCAAAATTTGTGAATAATAGAAGATTCCGACCATGCGGCTGAGCGTCATTTATATAGTATGTTAATTCACACATCGGGTTGACAGTAAAAAACAGCCAAATCATAAAAGAGGGAAAGGCACGCACCTTTCCCTCGTGTGTCTTTTGATTATTTGTCGCGCTCAAAGATGATGAGAAGATGTGAGCCGAGGACCTCTGTTCTCAGTACCCTCCGACCCTGTGCGGCATACTTGTTCATGATCTCGGTTGCTTTGGAATCCAAGCCCATGCCGCGACTTTTTCTACCTTGTATTCTTTCGTGGTATCTCCTGTCAGAAAGAGAAAGGGGTTGAGAAGATCCCAACCCCCATAGAGTTTGTTGATACAATCCTTTGTCCCGCCGTTTTGCATCGTCAGTTAATAGCGGTGTGAGAAAAAGGCGGAACAGGATGCAACATCATGTTGCCTTAGCCGAAGTATCTCTTCAGAAGACCCTTGAAGCCTGCGCCGTGGCGTGCCTCGTCGCGAGCCATCTCGTGAACGGTGTCGTGGATCGCATCGAGATCGAGCGCCTTTGCGCGCTTTGCGAGATCCTGCTTACCTGCGCAAGCGCCGGTCTCAGCCTCTACACGCATCTCAAGGTTCTTCTTGGTGCTGTCGGTGAGAACCTCGCCCAAGAGCTCTGCGAACTTCGCGGCATGGTCAGCCTCTTCGAACGCGTACTTGGTGAACGCTGCTGAGATCTCGGGATAACCCTCTCTGTCGGCAACGCGCGCCATCGCAAGGTACATACCGACCTCGCTGCACTCAGCCTCGAAGTTGGAGCGAAGATCAGCCTTGATATCCTCGGGAGCGGTAGCGGCAACACCCAGAACATGCTCTACGGCAAAGCCGGCGTCCTCGGTGACCTCGTTGAACTTGGAACCCGGGACCTTACATACAGGGCATTTCTCAGGGGGTTCGGGACCCTCGTGTACATATCCGCATACAGGACAAACCCATTTTTTCATAGCAAATTCCTCCTTAAAAATTTCTGCTTTGAGATTACCTGAATCATACCATAGGGATAGGTAATTAAAATTCGTCTAAGGAATAAACTGTGAATTTTTTGAATATATTTCAGTTAGGTTGTTCTAGCCCGATCAAAGACTTTTACAGGAGTGATTTTTGCTATGCCGTCCGTCTTTTTAAGCCCGTCATTACAGGAGTGGAATCCCTATATCAACGGAGGAAACGAGGAGTATTTCATGAACCTTGTCGCCGACGCGATCGAGCCGTATCTCACCGCCTCCGGGATCACCTTTGCCCGCAATACGCCGACCCAGAAGTTATCCGAGGCGATCGCTCAGTCCAATGCCGGAAACTATGACCTGCACCTCGCGATCCATTCGAATGCCGCGGGAGCAGCCAACAGCGGCAACGTGCGGGGAACGGAGGTCTACTATTACCCGACCAGCGCAAAGGGAAAACGCGCCGCGGAGATCATCGCAGAGAACTATCGCGATATCTATCCGCTGCCGGACAGGGTGCGTACCGTCGCTTCATCCTCGCTTGCCGAGCTGAAACGTACCAAAGCGCCTGCCGTGCTGATCGAGACCGCCTATCACGACAACCTCGCCGACGCCGAGTGGATCCAGGAGAACATCGGTGCGATCGGCAGGAATCTTGCACAGAGCATCGCGCAGTTCCTCAATGTACCTTTCGTCGATTTATAGCGAAAAATACGCATGTTTATCTTGCATACAGCGCTCTTGATATGTTATAATAATCTGTAACAAAATTCGATAGGATGTGTATGTATGGAAAAGAAAGATATGACTGTCATCAACCGCACGATGGATATGCTCAGAAAGAATAACATGGCGGCTTACTACGTCGAAACTGCCGATCAGGTCGTTGATCTTGTCAAGACCCTGATCAACGAGGGCGAGACCGTCACCCACGGCGGTTCCGAGACCATCAAGCAGTGCGGCATCGTCGATCTGCTGAACAGCGGAAAGTACAACTACCTCGACCGCTCAAAGGCGCAGACTCCCGAGGAGGTCGAGAAGATCTACCGCGAAGCGTATTTTGCCGACACCTACTTTGCCAGCGCGAACGCCGTTACCGAGGGCGGTCTGCTCTATAACGTCGACGGCAACTCCAACCGTGTTTCGGCAATCCTCTACGGACCCAAGCAGGTCATCATGATCTGCGGCTATAACAAGATCGTCAAGGATCTTGATGAGGCGACCTACCGCGTGAAGAAGTTCGCTTCTCCGCTGAACACCAAGCGTCTCGGATGCGAGACCTACTGTGCCAAGGCGGGCGAGTGCCTCTCTGTCGGCACGGACGCTTCCTATATGTGCGACGGCTGCCGCAGCGAGGGCCGTATCTGCTGTAACTATGTTATCTCTGCAAAACAGCGACACAAGGACAGAATCAAGGTCATCTTCGTCGGCGAAGAACTGGGATACTGATACACCTTCGGTACCAATGTATACTTAAGACTAAACAACGAATAGTGAATAATTGAGGGAAAGCCTGACGGCTTTCGGAAGATAGGGCGTCGCCGATATCACTGACTGAAATCAGGTGAGGACGGAGTCCTCCCGCAATTGTCCATTGTTTATTGTCAACTGTCAATTGACAGATATGTAGAGCGGCGCAGCCGCTCTTACTTACAGTCGTTATTGTTCTTGCTCTCAGCGTTGTTCTTTGACTCGTTCTGAGAATTGTTCTGCTGATTCTGAGAATTCTGCTGATTCTGCGCGTTGTTGTTCGTGCTGTTCTTGGAATTCTTCTTGCGGTTTTTGCTCATTGTTATTAACCTCCTTTTTTGAAATCAAGACTATTATGCCCCGAAAGTGAAGTGATTATGATGTTGAACGTGTTTTTTGAGCGCATGAAAGATCTGCTCGGCGACGATTTTGAGCGTTATATTGAAACCGTTGACAAGGAACCTTACCGCGGTATCCGCGTCAACACCCTCAAGGTGCTGCCCGACGAGCTGCTCCCGCTTTTGCCCTTTGCAGGCGAGCGGGTACCCTTTGCCGAAGATGGATACTATGTCAGCGCCGAGAAGCTCGGCAAGCATCCGCTTCACCACGCGGGCGCGTTCTATGTCCAGGAGCCGTCGGCAATGTCGGCGGTGACGGCGCTCGGCGTGAAGCCCGGCGACAAGGTGCTGGATATGTGCGCCGCTCCGGGCGGAAAAAGCACCCAGATCGCTTCGCGTCTCGGCGGTACGGGACTGTTGTGGGCGAACGAGGTGATCCGTCCCCGCGCTCACATCCTGCTCTCGAACATCGAGCGCATGGGCGTCAAGAACGCGGTCGTCTCCAACATGGAGGCGGACAAGCTTGCGAATATGCTCGCGGGATTATTTGACAAGGTTCTGGTGGACGCTCCCTGCTCCGGTGAGGGCATGTTCCGCAAGGACAAAGAGGCGATCTACGAATGGACGCCCGAACACTCCGCAGCGTGCGCCGAACGACAGAAAGCAATCCTTGATTCCGCGTCGGCGGCTGTCGCTCCCGACGGCGTGATGGTCTACTCGACCTGCACGTTCTCACGCGATGAGAACGAGGGCGTCGTCGAGCATTTTCTGATGAACCATCCCGAGTTCGAGCTGATCGACACCGGGTGCAAATTCGGCGAGCCGTCCCGCTTCGGCGAGGGCATGGATCTGTGCCGCAGGGTATTCCCGTACCACGGCGGCGAGGGTCACTTTGTTGCGAAGTTCAGAAGAAAGGGCGGCAAGCCCTATCGCGGCGGCTCATATACCTATATTGAACCCTCGAAGGAGGAGCGACAGGAGATCGACGCGTTCATCACCGATCTTCTCCGCAATCCGTCCTTCCGCCACTATCATGTGATCGATGACCGTATCCTCAATCTGCCGGATGTGGAGCTTCTGCCCGACATGACAGGGATGAACATCCTGCGCGCCGGTACCAAGCTCGGCGACTTCAAGAAGGGCAGGATCGAGCCGCACCACAACCTCGCGACTTCTCTGACGCCCTATGACTTCAAGCGCAGACTGATCCTGTATTCCACCGACGAGCTGACCGCACGCTATATCAGCGGAGAGGAGATCGAGATCGACCGCTGGATTAAGGGCTGGGCAGTGGTATCGGTCAACGGCATCGCGCTCGGACTGGGCAAGGCGGTCGACGGCAGACTCAAAAACAAATACCCGAAAGGACTCCGCACGCTCCCATGGAAAGACTTACAAATATAAGCGTCGTGCGCGAGATCCTCTCGCGCCACGGCTTCACCTTCTCCAAGGCGCTCGGTCAGAATTTTCTGATCAATCCGTCGGTGTGTCCGCGCATGGCGGAATACGCCGTGACGGATGACAACACCGGCGTGCTGGAGATCGGTCCCGGCATCGGTGTGCTGACCAATGAGCTTTTGAAGCGCGCGAAAAAGGTCGTCGCCGTGGAACTCGACAAGCGCCTGCTGCCGGTGCTGGACGAAACGCTCGGCGAGTATGATAACCTCAAGGTGATCAACGCCGATGTGCTGGAGCTGGATCTGCACAAGCTGATTTCCGAGGAGTTCCCCGGCATGCGCGTCGTCGTCTGCGCCAATCTTCCGTACTATATCACCTCGCCGATCATCATGAAGCTGCTCGAAGACAAGCTCCCGATCGATACGATCACCGTCATGGTACAGAAGGAAGCGGCGCTGAGACTTTGCGCCGAGGAAGGCTCGCGCGATAACTCCGCGATCACCAACGCGGTCAGATACTACGCGACCCCCGAACTGCTGTTCCATGTGTCCTCCGGTTCGTTCATGCCCGCTCCCAAGGTGGATTCGGCGGTCATTCTGCTGACCCTGCGTAATCCCGATCGCAAACCGCGGGATGAAAAAATGCTCTTCAAGGTGATCAAAGCGTCGTTTGCCCAGCGGCGCAAGACCGTCCTCAACTCGATCTCATCGTCGATGTCACTTGACAAGACCGAATTGAGTGGTATACTGATGTCAGCGGACGTGCAGCCTACTGCCCGCGCCGAAAAGCTCACCCTCGATGATTTTATACGGATAGCCGACGCGCTGTCCGACCGATGAACGGTTATTGGAGGCTATGATGGATAAGAAGAATTTCATATTCTTGATTGTACTGATGGTACTGCTCATGCTGTGCATCGCGCTGATGGGCATTTCTCTGCTCGTCAAGGAACGCACCTTCGGTCAGGCTTCCGGCTATATCGCCATCGCCTGCATCGTCATCACCCTTGTCGGCGTGGTGATCATCATCCGCTCTGATAAGCACAATAAGGGCGAGTGATCGCAAATCCAATATCAAATCCAAGGCATCCGTTGGGGATGCCTTTTCTTTTTGTCACGCTTTCTTTTCAAGACGGCTGTCATATTTGTTCCTTTGTCCTCATACCATTAGAGTAGCAAAATGAACGCCGTCACAGGTTGCTGTAGCGGCGAAAGGAGCGAAAAGGATGGAATATGATCTTTTGAAAAAGCATGCAGCGGCGGCGGGGGTGTTATTGGACACCGTCAGTGAGGAGTCGGTGGATGTGGATATCACCCTGCCCGACTACTGCTTTGACATCGAGCGGATCCTCAAATGCACCCTGATCCCGAAGATATACCTCGCGAATATCTCCGACAGCAGGCTGAACGTCGAGGGCGGCGCATGCCTGAGGGTGGAGTACCTCGACAGCGAGAAGGGCTGCATCCGCATGTTCGAGCATACCGCGCCGTTCTCTCAGAATTTTCCGTTGAGGGACAGCCCCGACCGATGTGCCGTCTATGTGGACACGAAGCCCGAGTATATCAACTGCCGTGCCATGAGTCCGCGCAAGCTCAGCCTGCACGGCGCGTTCTCGCTGTACGCGCGGGTGATCGCCGAGAAGCCTCTCGAATACTGTGCCTATGACGGCGACGAGCTGCAGGTCAAAACCCGCGATGAAGCTGTTTGTGAGCTGTCGGGTATCTGCCGTGATACATTCGGTGTGCAGGAGGACGTCCCGATGAACGGCAAGCCCGCAGTGACGGCGCTGTTGAATCATCGGCTGAACGTGCGCCTGACGGAGCTGAAAGCCATCCACGGCAAGATCATGCTGTCCGCCGAGGGACATCTTGAGCTGATGTACCACTCGGGGTCGGAGGATGGCTCTGTCGAATGTGTGTCCTACGCCTTTCCGATCTCCCACATCGTTGACTGTGAAGGGGTAGAGGACGGCGATATGATCGACGGCAGACTGGATGTGATGACCTACGATCTGAGCCACAGCGACGACGCGCTGGACGGCTCGTCGGTGCTGAGCCTTGACGGCAAGCTCTGCTTCAACGCGACCTGCTGGCGAGAGGGAAAGATTACCTTGATCGAGGACGCCTTCTCCACCGACGTCGACGCCGAGGTGCGTATCAGTCCGATCTCTCTGTGCTGTCGCAGACGGTGTCTGCGCTTCACGGATATCGTGAAAGAAAACCTTTCCCTTGATGACGGCGTATTCCAAAAGGTCATCGACGTCCACTGTGAGCGTATCCAGACGAGCGCTGCGGTCTCGTCAGGCGCACCGCTGCTCAGCGCAAAAGCCGAGATCGGTGTGCTGTATGAGAACGGTGACGGCGAGCTTCGGCGGCTTTCCCGCACCGTGGATTTTGACTACAACCCCTCTGTGGACAACTGCGATTCCGTCGAGGGCGCGAACGCCTGTGTTGACAGTCTGAGCTACCGAATCATCGACGAACGCACGCTGGAGCTGCGTGCGGAGATCACCTATACGATGACTGTTTGTGAGACCAAGACCGTCAACGCGGTCACCGCCGTCACAGCTGATGATGACGCGCCGCATAAGGACGCGGGCAGCGCGGTGATCCTCTACTATGCCGACAAGGGCGAGCATGTCTGGGATATCTCGAAGCGGTTCTCATCCCGACCGTCGGATATCCTGTCGGAAAACTCCCTCGAGGATGAGGTGCTGAGCGGAGATGTGATGCTGTTGATACCGACAGCATGATACACGATTGACAACGGATATTGAAGGGCGGGCGATGCCCGCACCCATTGAGATAGATTCTGGAGGCAGCATGGAAGAAAGAAGCATCTACAAGGATATTGAGAGCCGTACCGGCGGCAATATCTATATCGGCGTGGTGGGGCCAGTCCGTACCGGCAAATCCACCTTTATCAAGCGGTTCATGGATACCCTCGTGATCCCGCACATTGACGACGATCATCTCAGAGAGCGCATGAACGACGAATTGCCCCAGTCCGCGGCGGGCAGAACCATCATGACCACCGAGCCGAAGTTCGTGCCGGAGAACGCCGTACCGGTCACCCTCGACGGCAACGCACGCCTGAGCGTTCGCATGATCGACTGTGTCGGCTACATCGTCGATTCGGCGGTGGGCTATATCGAAGACGATGCCGAGCGCATGGTCAAGACGCCGTGGAGCGATGAGGAGATGCCTTTCCGTCAGGCGGCGGAGACAGGAACCTCAAAGGTCATCACCGAACACTCCACCATCGGTATCATGGTCACGACGGACGGCTCGATCGGCGATATCGACCGCGAGGACTATGTCCGCGCCGAGGAACGCGTAGCGGCTGAGCTGAAGGATACCGGAAAGCCCTTTGTTATCCTGCTCAACACCGTATCACCCGAGAGCGCGTCCTCGTCGGCGCTCGCGTCGAACCTCTCTCAGAAATACGGTGCGCCTGTGATCCCCGTCGACTGCGCCGATCTCGACGAGAACACCATCAAGGGAATCCTCGCCACGGTGCTGTTCGAATTTCCCATCCGCGAGATCCGCGTCAACATGCCGGGGTGGGTGAGAGGTCTTGAAAAGGACAACTGGCTTCGCCGCAGCGTGTTTGATTCGATCCGCGAACGCGCCCGGCACATCGGCAGGATCCGCGAAGTACAGGACGCCGTGGATGACCTTTGTGACGCCGAGAACATCAGCTCGGTGAACCTGACGTCCATGGATCTCGGCTCGGGCAGGGCAGATATCACGCTCGCTGTCGATGAGGATCTGTTCTATCGTATTCTCTCCGAAAAGAGCGGCATCGAGATCGGGAGTGAGCGCGAGCTGATGGACTCCGTCTGTGAGCTGGCTCAGTCCAAGAGCCGCTTCGACCGCATCGCCGCCGCCTATGACGATGTGCTGGAGAAGGGCTACGGAATCGTGATGCCCACGATGGAGGAACTGAGCCTTGAAGAACCCGAGATCGTGCGCCAAAGCGGCAAGTACGGTATACGACTGAAGGCGTCCGCACCATCGGTACACATGATGCGCATCTACACCACCGCCGAGGTCACACCGATCGTCGGCTCGGAACAGCAGAGCGAGGAGTTGGTGACCTACCTCTTAAAGGAGTTCGAGGAAAGCCCCGGCAGGATCTGGGAGTCCAACATCTTCGGCAAGTCGGTCAGCGACCTCGTCAACGAAGGCTTGCACAACAAGCTCTACCGCATGCCCGACAAAGCGCGCGCGAAGATAGGGGAGACCATGGAGAAGATCATCAACGACGGCTGTAACGGCTTGATTTGTATTATTCTGTAAGTTGGTGGTTGGTAGTTGGTGGTTGGTGGTTATATCGGGAAACGCTGACGCGTTTCGGATTGAAACAGGAATCCGGTGAGGGCTTTGCCCGCCCTATAAACTACCGACTGCCAACCGGAAACCACCAACTCATACTAATTTCAATTAAAACGCTTAAACAAGATATTTGCGGAAAATTTCGCAGAGCAAGGCGGAGATCGCAGGCAGGCTGGCGCCTGTCAAGATCGACAACGCTGCTATGCGGAATTTAACGCAATAGATGTTAAAGGGTT
>JAFSRK010000204.1 GCA_017446165.1 Ruminococcus sp. | reverse complement strand
GACCCAGGCTCTCCCGAATATCAAGAAATATAACGGCAAGATCGTCGTCGTGAAATACGGCGGCAACGCCATGGTCAACGAGGAGCTCAAGGAGCAGGTCATGCAGGACATCGTCCTGCTGTGGCTCATCGGCGTGAAGGTCGTGCTGGTACACGGCGGCGGCCCCGATATCGACGATATCATGCAGAAGCTCGGCAAGAAGCCGCAGTTCGTCGACGGACTGCGCGTCACCGACAAGGAGACCATCGACATCGTCCAGATGGTGCTGTCCGGCAAGGTCAACAAAACGCTCGTCAACCTCCTCGAGAGCAAGGGCGGCAGAGCGATGGGCATCTCCGGTATGGACGGCAGACTCATCGAAGCGAAGCAGAAGGACGAGCGCCTCGGCTTCGTCGGCACGGTCACCAACATCAACACCGAGCCGATCCTCGACCTGCTCGAAAAGGGCTACATTCCCGTCGTGTCCACCATCGGCTGTGACGCCGAGGGCAACGCCTATAATATCAACGGCGACACCGCCGCCGCTCATTTAGCGGGTGCGATCGGCGCCGAGAACCTGATCATGATGACCGACATCGCCGGCATCCTCAAGGACAAGAACGACCCCGACAGCCTGATCCCGCTGATCACCGTTTCGAAGGCGCAGCAGCTCCGGCGGGAGGGCGTCATCGACGGCGGCATGATCCCGAAGGTCGGCTGCTGTATCGAGGCGATCTACAAGGGCGTCCAGCAGGTCATCATCATGGACGGCAGAGTACCTCACTCGATCCTCATGGAGCTTTTGACCGACGAGGGCGCGGGAACAATGGTGATTGCCGACAAAGGGGACAAGAAATGAGTATCAAATCAACCGATAATCAGTATGTCGCCCACACCTACAAGCGCTTTGATATCTCCATCGTCAAGGGAGAGGGCGCGCTGTGTTGGGACGACAGCGGAAAAGAATACATCGACATGACCTCCGGCATCGGGGTCAACTCCTTCGGCTACAGCGATCCCGTCTGGGCAGACGCCGTCGCCGAGCAGGCAAAGCTGCTGCAGCACACCTCGAACCTGTATTATACCGCTCCGTGTGCGGAGCTTGCCGAGATCCTATGCACCCGCACCGGCATGAGCAAGGTGTTTTTCGGCAACTCGGGCGCCGAGGCGAACGAATGTGCTGTGAAGGTGGCGCGCAAATACGCCGCCGAGCATAAGGGCGAGGAATACTACAACATCATCACGTTCAACAAGAGCTTCCACGGACGCACCCTGACGACCCTCGCGGCGACCGGTCAGGACGGCTTCCACCACCTGTTCACTCCGCTGACCGAGGGTTTCCTCTATTCCGACGCGGAGGATATCGAGGGACTCGAGAAGCTCGTCAGGGACAACAAGGTCGCGGGCGTCCTGCTCGAGACCGTCCAGGGTGAGGGCGGCGTGAACCTGATGTCGACCGAGTTTTTACAGGCAGTCGAAAAGCTCTGCCGCGACAACGACATCCTCTTCATGATCGACGAGGTCCAGACCGGCAACGGCAGAACCGGCTCGCTCTATTCGTACCGGCAGCTCGGACTTCATCCCGACGTCGTCAGCACCGCGAAGGGACTCGCCGGAGGACTGCCGATGGGCGCGTGCCTGATGAATGAGAAGTGCGCGGACGTCCTTTCCTACGGCGACCACGGCTCGACCTTCGGCGGCAACCCTGTCTGCGCCGCCGCGGCAATCTCCGTTCTGAACCGTATGGACGACGCGTTCCTTGCCGAGGTGAAAAAGAAGGGCGACTATATCCGCGAGAAGCTGACCGAGGCAGGCTATGCCGTCAGCGGACTGGGTCTGATGGTCGGCATCACGACCGAAAAGCCCGTGTCCGAGGTGCTGTCAAAGTGCATCGAAAACGGCGTCCTCTGCCTGTCTGCTAAGGAAAAGCTCCGCCTGCTCCCGCCGCTGAATATCGCGTGGGATCAGCTCGAGAAGGCGGTAGCCGTTATTATTGAAGCGCTAAATTAGGCTCCCTTTGGTAAAGGGAGCCTATAGAAGGTGGTAACATGAATCTGAAAAACCGACATTTTCTGAAATTACTGGACTTCACGCCCGATGAGATCGCGGGGATGATCGACCTCGCCGCCGATCTCAAGGCGAAGAAAAAGGCGGGGATCGCTCACCGCCTGTGCGAGGGCAAAAGCATTGCCCTGATCTTTGAGAAAACCTCCACCCGCACCCGCTGTGCCTTTGAGGTAGCGGCGGCGGATCTCGGGATGCACCCGACCTATCTCGACCCCTCGGGTTCGCAGATCGGCAAGAAGGAGAGCATCGCCGACACCGCGCGGGTACTCGGCAGGATGTACGACGCCATCGAGTACCGCGGCTATGGTCAGGAGATCGTCGAGGAACTCGCGAAGTACGCGGGCGTTCCCGTCTACAACGGTCTGACCAATGAATTCCACCCGACCCAGATCCTCGCGGACTTTCTGACGATCCGCGAGCATTTCGGCTCCCTTGAGGGCAAGAAGCTCGTCTACATGGGCGACGCGCGCTACAACATGGGCAATTCCCTGATGGTCGGCGCGGCGAAGATGGGAATGCACTTTGTGGCGTGCGCTCCCGAGAAATACTTCCCGAACGCCGAGCTGGTCGCTGAGTGTCAGGCGATCGCGAAGGAAACCGGCGCGACGCTCGAATTCATCACCGACCCGATAAAGGCGACAAAGAACGCCGACGTCATCTACACCGACGTGTGGGTCAGCATGGGCGAACCGGACGCGGTTTGGGAGGAGCGCATCGGCGATCTCACGCCCTACCGCGTGACGACCGAGCTGATGCAAAACGCAGGAGAACAGTGTCGTTTCATGCACTGTCTGCCGGCGTTCCACGACCTCAACACCACCATCGGCAAACAGATCCACGACAAATTCGGCATTGACTGCATGGAGGTCACCGACGAGGTCTTTGAGAGCGAGCAGTCCATCGTCTTCGACGAGGCTGAGAACCGCATGCACACGATCAAGGCGGTCATCGCCGCGACTCTTGCTTAAACAATATATAACAAAGGGGCTGTCGCGACAGCCCCTTCTTTCTATTATTTCCACCTCAGTGTTCTGAGATAGGCTTTTTGTCCTTCCGTCACGCGGTAGGATTCGACCGCCTTTTGGATCGCCTTGTTGTGCGTCCATTGATCGAGTCTGCGGTTCTCTATGTACGGCAAAGCCGCCTCATACTGTTTCGCGAGCGCCGTCGCGAAGTACCACGCGATCATCATGTTGACGTAGTATTCGTCCGACCGGATGGCGGACACGCGGTCGAGGTATCCGGCGGAGAACCGATCGTCGAGAAAGTAGTTCATCAGGCACAGGATGCCGTAGCGGACGGTGTAGGGATGCTCGTCGCCCAGCCATCGGTCGATGGGGGCGAGCAGGCGTTCGGGTTCCTTGTCAAAAGCCTTGACCCGCATGGAGTCGGTCAGCGCCCAGCTGTTGAGGTGCGGCAGCAGCCGCTCGACTTCATCAACTGCGGCGTCAAAGTCCCTGAGATATCCGATCAGAAAGCTGTGCAGGCTGTATTCCTCAAAGTACCGGTGCGGTAACTCCCCAAGGAAAGCCGCCGCATCCTGCGTGCCTTTCATTTCCTTTGCCAACGCTCTGAGCTGAGGTATCCGCACGCCGATGATCGTGTCGGGGTCTACGGTCGGATTCAGCTTGACCGAACCCGCCTGATAGCCCTTGTCCTGCAGGGCGAACAGCCGCTTCTGTACCTCGGTCACAGCTTCAGGAAGTGGTGCGCCGAGGTCGCCGCCTGAGCGCCGTCGGAGCATGCGGTCACGATCTGGCGCAGGCTCTTTTGGCGGGTATCGCCCGCGGCGTACAGACCCTCGGTCTTGGTGCGCATCTCATCATCGGTGAGGATGTAGCCGTTGTCGTCCAGCTCGACGAGATTTGCAAAAACATCGTTGTCGGGGATCAGACCGATCGCCTCGAATACGCCGTTGACCTCGAGATCGTAGGTCTCGTCGGTGTCGATGTTCCTGACCGTCAGGGCGGTGACCCTGCGCTCGCCCTTGAACTCGACCGGGATGTGGCGCGGCATGAGCTTGATATTGTCGATGCCCTCGAGCTTATCCATATAGCTCTTGGTCGCGGTGGGATAGTCGCGGCGATAGATGAGGTAGACCTCTTCGCAGAGGTTCGCGAGGTAGATCGCGTCGCCCAGCGCCGAGTTGCCCGCGCCGATCACGGCGACCTTCTTCTTGCGGAAGAATCCGCCGTCGCATACCGCGCACCAGCTGATGCCTCTGCCGCGGAAGGTATCCTCGCCCGCGATGCCCAGCTCTCTGCGGCGCACGCCGTTCGCGATGATGACGGTCTTGGCTTCGATGGTGTCCGCGTTGGTCACGACGGTGAAGACGTCGCCGTCCTTGCTGAGACTTTCGACGTCAGCCGACAGGCTCTCAACGCCCAAGGCGTCGACCTGCTCCTTCATGTTTGCCGCCAGCTCAAAGCCCTCGATCTCCTTGAAGGAAGGGTAGTTCTCGATCTTCGCGGTGAGCGCCGCCTGACCGCCGAAGCCGGCTTTCTCGATAATAATGGCGGACAGTCCCGAGCGGGATGCATAGATGGCGGCGGTCATGCCCGCAACGCCACCGCCGATAATCGCTAAATCATACATGGTATATATCCTCCTTTGAATATTAGAATCAATCTGTGAGTGGTCAGTGGTCAGTGACCGGTGATCAGTGGTTAGTTGTTTGGAGAGTTTCACATATCTTAGTAAGCATTTTACTGATTTCTTCCGACAACGTCATTGTAGGCTTTATTTGTTCATCCGTCAGATAGCCTAATCGGACGCATATGATCAATTGAGTTTGCAACTCTGCGTTGGAACCCTTTGCGATAGAGAGAAAATTGACAAACTCTTTTGTCGTTTTTCTTTGCTGTCCTTCCGCAATATTTGAAGGTATCGAAACAGAGGATCTCCGCATCTGATTTGACAGGGAGTATATCTCTTCTTTCGGCAGCCTTTTGATCAGCTGATAAACTTCAACTACCAGATCAATTGATTTTTGCCATACGATCAAATCACGAAAACTTTTTGCAGACATGGCTTTGCTCCTTTTAATAGAACACAGGTTTGTTTCAACCGGTCACTGGTCACTGGTCACTGACCACTGACAACTTTTTTTAAATTACTATGGATTTATGGATAACCTTGTGTTACAATACTATCAAATCATAACACGGAGGTAAAAACTATGGCAGTTGAACATTTGACAGAAGATATTTTCGAGTCCAAGATCTCAAGCGGCGTGGTGCTGGTCGATTTCTTTGCAACCTGGTGCGGTCCGTGCAAGATGCTTTCCCCGAT
>JAFSRK010000203.1 GCA_017446165.1 Ruminococcus sp. | reverse complement strand
GTTGATCGCACGTACACGGTAGCTGCCGCTGTACGCCTGCTCGTCGAGCAGCATGCGGAAGTTCTCGGCGACCGAGCCGCTGAGCATGCCTTCCTCAAAGAAGAATATGCGATCAAAGCCTTTTGCGAATTCGACCGCCTCTGGATCGACGGGCTTGATACGGCAGAGCTTGAGGATACAGGCGTTCACACCCTTTTCGAGAAGCTGTTCCCGCGCCTTGAGCGCTTCGGAAAACAGTCTACCGTAGGTGATGATCAGGGTATCGGCGTTCTTATCGCCGTAGATATCATAGTTAACACTCTCGACGTCATAGTCATCGGGGCGATAGCCCTCGCTGCCGCGCGGATAACGAACCGCGACGACGCCCTCGATATCATAGAGAGCATGAGAGAGAGATGCGCGGAGTCCATCGAAGTAGCACGGCGAGAGGATGGATACACCGGGGATAGCGCCCAGCATGGAGACATCGAATACGCCCTGATGGGTCTCGCCGTCCTCGCCGACGACGCCTGCGCGGTCGACGCCGATAACCACATGCGCCCACTGCATCGCGGCATCATGGATGATCTGGTCATAGCCGCGCTGTAGGAACGAGGAATACACCGCGAACACAGGGAGCATCCCGCCTACCGCAAGTCCCGCGGCATAGGTGATCGCGTGTTCCTCGGCGATACCGACGTCGAAGAAACGATCCTTGTACAGCTTCGAGAAATCCACCAGACCCGTACCGGTACGCATGGCGGCGGTGATAGCACAGACGCGCTTGTCGCGTTCAGCCAAACGGCACAACTCCTCACCGAACACGCAGGAGTAGTTGGGCTTTGATCTGATCGGCTCGCCGGTATCGATGTTGAACGAACCGATTCCGTGAAAGGACGCAGCGTCTTTCTCGGCGAACTTGTAGCCCTTACCCTTGGTGGTGACAACGTGCAAAAGCGCGGGATCCTTACTGCGCTTGACGGTGTTCAGCGCGTTCGTCAGCTCCTCGATATTGTGACCGTCGACGGGACCGTAATAGGATAATCCGAGCTTATCAAAGATCGTATGGCGGTAGAGGATATGCTTGAAGCGGCTCTTGGAGCGCTTGATCAGGTCGCCGATCGGCTTACCGAGCAAAGGGATCTTTTTGAGGACGCGCTCGGTGCCGGATTTCAGGTGGAGGTACCACGGCTGCATCCGCGCGCTCGAGAGATAGCGCGCCATCGCGCCGACGTTCTTGCTGATCGACATCTTGTTATCGTTGAGGATAACGATGAAATTCTTGTTGTATCTGCCGGCATTGTTCAAACCCTCATAGGCGAGTCCGCCGGTGAGCGAGCCGTCGCCGATGACGGCGATGGTGTAGGAACTGTCACCCGAGAGTGCCTTTGCCTTGCAGATGCCGAACGCCGCCGAGATCGAGGTGCTGGCGTGGCCTGCGTTGAAGGCGTCACAGGGACTCTCCTTGCGCTTTGGGAAGCCCGAGAGACCGCCCTCCTGACGGATGGTGTCGATGCGGTCATAGCGTCCGGTGAGCATCTTGTGGGTATAGCACTGATGCCCGACGTCAAAGACGATGCTGTCCCGCGGGCAATCAAAGACGCGATGAAGCACGACCGTCAGCTCGACCACTCCGAGATTGGAGGACAGATGACCGCCGTTCACCGATACGACGTCGATGAGCTTCTCGCGGATCTCGTCGCACAGCGCGGGGATCTGATCCTCCGGGATCGCCTTGACGTCGGCAGGAGATTTGATTTTGGATAATAATTCGTAGGACATATTACGTTTCACTCAATTGACAGTTAACAATTGATAATGGACAATTGCGGGAGGACGCTGTCCTCACCTGATTTCTGTTTCTGACTGGTATTACTTTTTACGATTTGCTAAAGCGCGGGCGAAATCGGCAAGGGGCTTTGTATCGCCGTCAAAGGCGGAGAGCGCCCCGATCGCCTCGTCGGTCAATTCATCCGCGAGCTGTCGGCATTTCTCAATGCCCATGAGCGCGACATAGGTGCTTTTCTCGTTATCCCGATCACTGCCGACGGGCTTGCCAAGCTCGTCGGTGGTGGAGGTAACGTCGAGGATGTCGTCCACAATCTGGAACGCAAGCCCCACAGCATGAGCGTAACGCTCGGCAGCGTGGATGCGGTTATCATCCGCGCCGGCACAGATACAGCCCATCATGCAGGCGGCTTCGATCAGACAGGCGGTCTTCTTCTCGTCCATCACGCGGAGTGTGTCGAGGTCAGGCTTTTTGCCCTCGCTCATCAGGTCGATGGTCTGACCGCCGACCATGCCGAGCAGTCCGGATTTCTCCGCGAGGATCTTAGCGGCTTTCGCGGCGTTCTCTGCGCCGACAGCCTGTACAGCCTGATCGGACAGCATCGCCGCATACGCCATGCTCTGGAGCGCGTCGCCCGCGAGCAGTGCGATGTCCTCGCCGTAGACCTTGTGATTCGAAGGCTGACCGCGACGGTAGTCGTCGTTATCCATACAGGGCAGATCATCGTGGATGAGCGAGTAGGTGTGGATCATTTCGACAGCGCAGGCATAGGGCAGCGCCTTCTCGACCTCTCCCCCGCACAGCTCACAGAACGCGAGCGTCAAAGCGGGACGCACCCGCTTTCCGGGAAGCTTCAGAGAATATTCGGCGGCATCAATCAAACGCTGTTCACCGTAGTCGCCGCGCGGGATATAGGCGGCGAGCGCTTCTTCTATCATCGGGATATATTCTTTCATGGGATACCTCAAAAGTTGAATCGGTTTGTCGCGATGCGACATTTATACAATTCCTCAGTCACCTTAGGTGACACCTTTCCCCGAAGGGAAAGCTCTGTCAGTCTTCAAATAAGGGGGCGTTGGTTTCCTTGAGCTTCTTGACGCGTTCGTTGATATCGCTGATCTGACCCTTCGCGTCGGTAAGCTTGCGCTGGCAATAGACGACCAGCTTGCACGCCTGCTCATAGTAAGCGAGGCTCTCGTTGAAGTTGATGCCGGGCTTCTCCATCAGGCGGACGGTTTCCTCGAGCGCCTTGTAAGCCTCGTCAAATGTCATATTGTTATTCAGTTCCATTTAAGATTCCTCTTTCTTGTGTTCATCCTCTGAGAAGCGGATGATCTTCTCCAGTCTATGGTTCACGCCGCTGCGCGAGATCGGCGGATCGAGCATCTCGCCCAGTTGGCGGAGGGTCAGCTCGGGGTAGTCGTAGCGCAGCTCGGCGACGGTTTTCAGCTCGTCGGGAAGCAGGTTGAACTTGCCTGATCTCCTCAGCTTCTTGATCGCTTTGATCTGGGCGGCGGAGGCGGCGGCAGTCTTGTTCAGGTTGGCGATCTCGGAATTCGCGCGGCGGTTCGCGGAGTTGCGAACCTGTTTGAGCGCCTTGGTTCCCATGACATTCATCGAGGCGGTGACCGCGCCCATGTAGGTCAGCAGATCGGTGATCTGCTCGCTGTCCTTGACATAGGCGATGTAGGCGCCCTGACGTGCAAGCATCTTGATCGCGATGTTGCAGTCCTGGATCTCGCGGATAATGCGGCAGATGTCCATGCACAGCGTGCGATAGCTGACCGCAAATTCGAGGTGGTAGCTCTTCTCCGGATCGGTGACGGAGCCGCAGGCAAGGAACGCTCCGCGCACAAAGGCACGCTGCTGATCCTCATCCTCAATGTTGGCGCGGTTGACGCGCAGGGTGATCTCACGGCTGTCATGACCGTAATGTTCAAAGATCCTGCGGCAGTCGGCGGCTCGTGTCAGAGTGACGGTGTAGTTCTTGTTTCTGCCGGTCTCACCGCGCATCGGAGCGATGACCTCGGTTTTCGCCTTGAACAAGGTATTCAGTAAAAAGATGAAATGCGAGAAGGTATGCTCGTTCTCTGTCTTGAAGACGATGTTGTCGGGGGTGAATGACCGCCCGAGCAGAAGCATCGCGTACAGTTCCGCATATTGCAGCGGCTTTCTCGTCGAGAGCGTGCGGCATATCTCGCGCTTGGTTTCGGTTGAAAAGGACATAGTTAGTTGTGGTTGGTGGTTGGTGGTTGGTAGTCGGTGGTCAGGAATCAGGTGAGGACGGAGTCCTCCCTACAAACTAATAGCTACCAACTAACAACTATCAACTCACATTCAGGCTTTCCATATATCTCTGTGGTGGGTGGCGGATTTCTGATTTTGTTCGACCAAATGGGTGTTCAGCAGTCGAGCAACGGTGACGGAGCGGTGCTTGCCGCCGGTACAGCCGATGCCGATGACGACCTCGCTCTTGCCCTCCTGCTTATACAGCGGCAGGGTGAAGTCGATGAAGTCCGCGAGCTTCTTCATGAACTGTCCGCTGACGTCAAAGCTCATGACATAGTCGACGACGGCTTCGTCGAGTCCCGTCAGCGGCTTTAGTTCCGGAATATAGAACGGATTCGGCAAACAGCGGACGTCAAAGATCAAGTCAGCCTCCATCGGGATGCCGTACTTGAAACCGAAGGACATGCAGGTTACGAGCAGAGAGTCGCCGATCTCGCCGGTGAACAGGGTCGTGACGCGCTCCTTGAGCTGAGCAGGCGTCATAAAGGTCGTGTCGATGACATAGTCCGCCATCTCGCGCACCGACTTCATCAGCTCATCCTCCAGCTCGACCGCTTCCTCCACGGAGCCGGAGACCATCTCGCCGCTCAGCGGATGCTTTCTGCGGGTCTCCTTGTAACGGATGAGGAGGGTATCGAGCTTGGCGTCGAGGAAAAGGGTCTTGAAGCGTTTGCCGTCGAGCTTCGCCTTTTGAAGCACATCGGACAGCTCGCCGAACATCTCGCCCGAGCGGGCGTCGGCAACAACCGCGACGCGCTTCATGCGGGTATCGGTTGCGTTCTCGCACAGGTCATAGAAGGTATCGAGCAGCAGCGGCGGGAGATTATCCACGCAGTAAAAACCGATGTCCTCCATCGCGTGGAGAGCGTTGGTCTTGCCCGCGCCGGAAAGTCCTGTCAGAATGACGAATTCCATGGGCTACCTCCCTGTCTTGATGATCTCGCACTCCAGCTCGTAGCCGGTGTCAGCCTTAACGGTGTCCTGCACGAATTTGACAAGGTTCATCACATCGTCACAGGTGGCGTCGCCGACGTTGATAATAAAGCCCGCGTGCTTTTCGCTGACCTGAGCGCCGCCGACGGTCTTGCCCTTCAAGCCGCACTGTTCGATCAACGTACCCGCGAACGCGCCGACGGGTCGCTTGAACACCGAGCCTGCCGAGGGATACTCGAGCGGCTGCTTCGTGCGGCGGCGATCCATGAAATCATCCATGCGCGCCTTGATCGCGGTCTTGTCTTCCGGAGTAAGTTTATATTTCGCAAAAAGAATTATATTATCATTGGTTTTGAATACGCTGTGGCGGTAGGAGAATTCCAGCGCCTCGCCCGCATAAGCTCCGATCTCGCCGTCGGGCGTAAGGAACTGAGCCTCAATGCAGACGTCCTTGGTCTCGCCGCCGTAGGCGCCGGCGTTCATGTAGACAGCGCCGCCGACCGTCCCGGGGATTCCGTAGGCGAATTCCAGTCCCGACAGACCGTAATCGAGCGCAACGGTGCAAAGCTTCGAAAGGCTCACGCCCGCGCCGCAGGTGATCGTGTCGCCGTCGACGGTGATCTCCTTGAAGTCGCCGTCAAGAAGGATGACCGCACCCTCGATGCCGTTGTCGGATACCAGCAGGTTCGAGCCTTTTCCGAGGATCATAAAGGGGACGCCGTCTCTCCTGCACGCTTTGACGGTCAAGGTCAGCTCATCGACGGTGTTGACGGTAACGAAAACATCCGCCTCTCCGCCGATCTTGAAGGTGGTGTGCGCCTTCATCGGCTCAGCCGTCTTGTATGCAACATTATGTTCGTTCAATATGTTAAGCAGATTTGTCATAGTAATCTCCGATTAAGTTGGTGGTTGATGGTTGGTAGTTGGCGGTTAACGGTATCAATTGACAGCAGACGGAGGGAAAGTCCTCCCTACAAACTACCAACTAAGAACTAACAACTGCCGACTGCATTACCAATTCGTGTCGATGCGGTGCTTGCCGATATCCTCGGGGCTGATGTCCATGCCGAGGTTCGCAAGCAGCTCCTGGGCGCCGTTGTAGCCCATCTTCTTCTGGCGATGGTTCATGGCGGCGACCTCTATGATCACAGCGAGGTTACGGCCGGGCTTAACGGGTATGGTGACGACCGGTACCTCGAGTCCGAGGATCTCCATGTACTCGCTGTCCATGCCCATGCGGTCATAGACCTTCTTCGAATTCCACAACTCAAGGTTGATGACGATGTCGATCTTCTCACTGACCTTGACCGCGCCGATACCGAAGATGCGGCGGGCGTTGATGATGCCGATGCCGCGCAGCTCGATGAAGTGGCGGATGTTCTCGGGAGAAGTACCGACCAGCGATTTCTTCGACACACGCTTGATCTCCACCGCGTCATCGGCGATCAGTCGGTGACCGCGCTTGATCAGCTCGATGGCGGTCTCGGATTTACCGACGCCGCTGTCACCGATGATCAGACAGCCTTCGCCGTAGACCTCGACCAGTACGCCGTGGCGGGTAATGCGGGGCGCAAGCTCGACGTTGAGGTAAGATACCATCGCGGCGGTCAGCACGGAGGTGGACTCGGCGGAAGTCAGGATCGGCACGCTGTACTTGCGCGCCAGCTCCTTCATGACCGCGAGCGGTTCGATCCCGCGCGCGATAACCATAGCGGGCGGCTTCTGCTCAAAAAGCGGCTCGAGATGCTCTCGCTGTTCCTCCTCGGACTCGCCCGAAAGAAAGCTCATCTCGGTCAGTCCGAAAACGATGATATAACGGTTGTCATAGTATTTCAGGTAGCCGACAAGCTCCAGACCCGGTCGGTCGATATCCGGTGCGGTGATGTGTACCTCCTCGGGGTCGACCGGCATGTAGTACGCGGTCAGATCGATCTCGTCAATAAAGTTCTTGAGGGTAACATAATACGGGC
>JAFSRK010000202.1 GCA_017446165.1 Ruminococcus sp. | reverse complement strand
CAGTAGGGGATGCCGAACGCCATCTCAAAAAGACGGGAAAGGCCGTTGTACAGCGAAGCCGTGTAGGGAATCAGAAAGATAAAGATAATGACGGATGCGGCAATTTTCAACGCTTTGGAATCGTATCGCTTCATAAAAAAGTCGGGCATGGTAGCGGAATCTAAGTGCTGGGTCATAACTCTGGTGCGTCTTCCTAAGATGATCCACGCCAGCAGCGAGCCGATAAAAGCGTTGCCTAAGCCGATCCATGTAGAAGCCATACCGAACTTCCAGCCGAACTGTCCTGCGTAGCCGACGAAGATAACCGCCGAGAAGTAAGAGGTACCGAAGGCGAACGCCGTCAGCCACGGACCTACAGAACGGTTGCCGAGTACAAAGCCGTTTACGTCTGTCGCTTGCTTTCTGCAGTAGATTCCTACGCCGATCATAATGGCGAAGAAGACGATCAGAAAAGCAATCTTGATAAACATATCCATTGTTCTGTCTCCTTTTGTTATAATTCTGATTTAGAAATATAATGAAAATATTTTATAGTAAACTGTGTAAGAAGGAAGGGAAAAGATATGATCATTGATTTTCACACCCATGTATATCCCGACCCGATGGCGGAGCGCATCATGGCGGCGCTCGGAAATGTCCCGGGTGTAGAGGGACACACCGACGGAACACTCAACGGACTGCTCGAAAGCATGGCGCGTTCCGGCGTTGATAAAAGCATCGTACTACCCGTCAACACCCGCAAGGGTCAGTTCGACACCATCACGAAGTTCGCGAAACACATCAACGATACCTGCGACAACCTGATCTCCTTCGGCGGTATCCATCCCGACGATGACGATATCGAGGGAAAGCTCAGCTATCTCAAGGAGAACGGCTTCAAGGGCATCAAGATCCACCCCGACTACACCGAGACCTTCATCGACGATGAACGCTATATCCGCATTGTCATCGAAGCTCAAAAGATCGGCTTCATCGTTGTCACCCACGCGGGAAAGGATCCCGCCTATTCCACCATCCACTGTCCTCCCGACAAGGGACGCGCGATGCTCGACCGCGTACACGCCGCTACATCCTTCAGCGAACCGTTCTTCGTCTTTGCCCACCTCGGCGGAAACCGACTGCTCGCAGACGTTGAAAAATATCTGGTCGGTCAGAACTGCTACATCGACATCAGCTGTTCGTTCAGCGACCTCGGCAATTTCAGCGACGCAACCGACGAGGATATCATCCGCGTGATCAAGCATCACGGCGCGGACAAGATCCTCTTCGCGACCGATTCCCCGTGGAACGATCAGAGGGCGTATATCGAGCGCGTTCAGAAGCTCGACGGACTCACGGACAACGAAAAGGAACTGATATTCAGCAAGAACGCGGAACAACTTCTTTCCCGATCGTAATGTATAGAAAGCGGGGCGGGGGGCTTGCTCCCGCCGGAGCTTATGTCAATATCAAAACAAAAGGCAACGCAAATAGTTGCTTCGCATTCAGCGTACATCTATTTGTAAGGTTGCGGCGGGAGCAAGCCCCCGCCCTACACCTGCCTGATCAAAGGAGAAACACTTATGGATATGGTTATCAAGATCGGCTTTCTCGTGATATTCTTCGCCATCATGATCGGCGTAGGTATCTACTGCAGAAAGCAAAGCACCGACGTCAACGGCTTCGTTCTGGGCAACCGCTCTGTCGGTCCGTGGCTGACGGCATTCGCCTTCGGTACGTCCTACTTCTCGGCGGTCATCTTCGTCGGTTATGCGGGACAGTTCGGCTGGAAATTCGGTATGGCGTCCACATGGATCGGACTGGGCAACGCCTTCATCGGCTCGCTGCTCGCGTGGAACATCCTCGGTCGCCGCACTCGCGTCATGACCCAGCACCTCGACTCCGCCACCATGCCCGACTTCTTCATGAAGCGCTATGACTCTAAGGCGCTGAAGATCGCCGCAGCGATCATCATCTTCATCTTCCTGATCCCCTATACCGCGTCGCTCTATAACGGTCTTTCCCGACTCTTCGAGATGGCGTTCGGTATCCCCTATGAATACTGCGTTATCGCGATGGCAGTCCTGACCGGCATCTATGTCGTCCTCGGCGGCTACATGGCGACCGCGATCAACGATTTCATTCAGGGCATCATCATGCTGTTCGGTATCATTGCCGTTATCTGGGCAGTGCTGAGAGTCAACGGGGGCCTCGGATCCACCATGACCCTGCTCTCCAAGATCCAGGCGGAGGGTACCGAAATGCAGGGCGCGTTCACCTCGTTCTTAGGTCCCGACGTATTCGGTCTGATCGGCGTTGTCCTGCTGACCTCTCTCGGCACATGGGGTCTGCCCCAGATGGTCCAGAAGTTCTATGCCATCAAGTCCGAGAAATCCATCAGCACCGGCACCATCGTTTCCACCATCTTCGCCGTCATCGTCGCAGGCGGATGCTACTTCCTCGGCGGCTTCGGCAGACTGTTCGGCGAGGCGGGCGCTGACGGCAAGCCCATCGGCGGCTTCGATTCCGTTGTCCCGACCATGCTCGAGAACCTCTCCCCCGTTCTGATCGGTATCGTCGTCATCCTCGTTCTCTCGGCTTCGATGAGTACCCTGTCGAGTCTGGTGCTGACCTCCAGCTCCGTGCTGACCATCGACTTCATCGATCCGGTATTCCGCAAGAACAAGCCGATGGACGACAAGAAGAAGGTACTGGTCATGCGTATCTTCATCGTATTCTTCATCGCGATCTCCGCGGGCATCGCCATCATCCAGGCGAAATCCCCCGTCATGTTCATCTCCCAGATGATGGGCGTCAGCTGGGGCGCGCTGGCAGGCGCATTCCTCGCGCCGTTCATGTACGGATTGTACATGAAGCGCGTGCCGAAGATCGCCGTGTGGATCAACTACATCCTCGGCGTCGGCATCTCGCTTGCCTCCTTCATCTGCAACATGGCAGGCGTAAAGTTCACCTCTCCCGTCCTCACCTACTTCCAGTCCCCGATCAACGCAGGTATGGCGGCGATGATCATCGGTATCATCATCACGCCGATCATAGCAGGCATCGCGCCGTCAAAGGACAAGGAACGCGTGGACAAGATCTTTGAGTGCTACAAGAAGAAACACACCGTTTCGTCCAAGCATTCCATCGACGAGGAATGACATTTACCAAATAAAAACTGCAAATAAATACACAAAAAGTCTAAAGCGTTATTGCCTTTAGACTTTTCGTGCGTTATAATAATATTTGCTGAACAATTCAAAATCATATAAATCACCTATCTTTGATCCATTTTGAATTGTTCAGGTGCAAGGTTTTGAACATCTATGGGCAAAATCCTTGCACAACGCAAAGAAACGCTTTCTTTGCGTTGCAAATTTATAAATGATTACAGAACCAAAATCGCAGATTTTGAGTCAAAACTCTGTTTTGACAAACTGCCGACAGCGTGTCGGCGGTTACTCGGTAAGCATTATAATAATACATTTAACAATCAAGAAAAAGAGGAATTGTAACATGTTTTTTCAGAAGGATATCGAAACCTTACCCAGAAAAGAAATCGAAGCGCTCCAGCTTGAACGGCTCAAGTGGGTCGTAAAATACTGCTACGACAACGTCCCGCTGTATCATCAGCGGCTGACCGACTGCGGTGTGCTGGACGGTTCAAAGATCAAGGAACTCTCCGACATCCAATACATCCCATTCACCACCAAGGATGACTTCCGCGACAACTATCCGTTCGGACTGATGGCGACCGATATGAAGGACATCGTCCGCATCCACGCGTCATCGGGTACGACCGGCAAGCCCACCACCGGCGTCTATACCAAAGAGGATCTCGACATCTGGTCCGACTGTGTCGCGCGTGTCGCGTGCGCCGGCGGCGTCACCCCCGACGATATCATCCAGATCAGCTTCGGCTATGGTCTGTTCACCGGCGCTCTCGGACTTCACTACGGCATGGAAAAGCTCGGCGCGACCGTCATCCCTGCCTCCTCGGGCAACACCGAGAAGCAGCTGATGATGCTGCGTGACTGGGGCGTTACCGGCATGGTAGCGACTCCTTCCTATGCCCTCTATCTCTCCGAGGCCGTCAAGGAAGCCGGCTATCCCTTGTCCGACTACAGCCTCAGACTCGGCATTCTCGGCTCCGAGCCCTGTACCGTTTCCATGCGTCAGCAGATCGAGGATAACTTCAACATTCGCGTTTCCGACAACTACGGCATGACCGAGCTGGGCGGTCCCGGTGTTTCCGGCGACTGTGAAGCGAGAGACGGCATGCACTTTGCCGAGGATCATTTCCTGCCCGAGATCATCAACACCGAAACCGGCGAACGTCTCGGCGAGGGCGAGGTCGGCGAGCTTGTCGTCACCACCCTGACCCGCAAGGGAATGCCCGTCCTCAGATACCGCACCAAGGATATCACCAAGCTCAGCTATCAGCCCTGCTCCTGCGGAAGAACCCACGCCCGCATGGCTAAGACCATGGGTCGTACCGACGATATGCTGATCATCAAGGGCGTCAACGTCTTCCCCACCCAGATCGAGAACATTTTGATCAACATCGAGGATATCGCGCCGCACTACATGCTCTACATCACCCGCCACAACTACCGCGACAGCCTCGAGATCAAGGTCGAGGTCACCAACACCGCGCTGCTCGAGAACTATCAGCTGCTCGATAATCTCAAAAAGAAGATCGAAGCGAAGCTCCAGTCGATCCTCGGTCTGCGTACCAAGGTCACGCTGGTACCGCCCAAGACCCTCGAGAGATTCCAGGGCAAGGCAAAGCGCATCGTCGATCTGCGCAACGCATAAGAAGCCGCTCGATCCGTAGGGCGAGTCTTGACTCGCCCGTTTGAAAATCAACATTGGTTTTCAACTGACTCTCTGCAATATTCGCGTGGATTTTTTCACGCGTTCGGGAGGGGCAAGGCTCTCCCATACAATCAGTACATTAAAGGTGAAACACATGAAAGAACTAATGATTGGCAACAAGGCGATCGCCCGCGGCTTATACGAAGCGGGCTGTGCCGTGATCTCCAGCTATCCGGGAACTCCCAGCACCGAGATCACCGAAGAATTCGCCAAATATGATGACGTCTACTGCGAGTGGGCGCCCAACGAAAAGGTCGCGATGGAGTCCGCCTTCGGCTCCTCCCTGCGCGGCAAGCGTTCCGCGTGCTGTATGAAGCACGTCGGACTGAACGTCGCCGCTGACCCGCTGTTCACGATGTCCTACACCGGTGTGAACGCCGGCATGGTCATCTGTGTAGCCGACGATCCCGGCATGCATAGCTCCCAAAACGAGCAGGACAGCCGCCACTATGCGATCGCGTCCAAGATCCCGATGCTCGAACCGTCCGATTCTCAGGAGGCGCTCAACTATGCAAAGCTCGCCTATGAGATCTCCGAGCAGTTCGATACTCCCGTGCTGCTGAAAATGTGTACGCGAGTCGCTCACTCCCAGAGCATTGTCGAGACCGGCAAGCGCGTCGAGGTCACCAAGCCCTACGAAAAGAATCCTCAGAAATACATCATGGCGCCCGCCAACGCAATCCGCCGTCATCCGTTCGTCGAGGAACGTACCGCGAAGCTCGTCGAGTACGCCGAGACCTCCGGTATCAACCGCATCGAGGACGGCGACGGTTCCCGCGACTTCGGCATCATCACCTCGTCCACTTCCTACCAGTATGTCAAGGAAGCATTCGGCGACAGCGTATCTGTCCTCAAACTCGGCATGGTCAATCCCCTGCCGGTCAAGCTGATCAAGGACTTCGCCGCAAAGGTCGGCAAGGTCTATGTCATCGAGGAACTTGATCCGATCATCGAGACTCACTGCAAGACCATCGGCGTCGACGTTGTCGGCAAGGAGCAGTTCTCCATCCTCGGCGAATTCTCCCAGAAGTCCATCGAACAGGCATTCAACATGGCTGACAAGACCGTGTTCAGCCTCGACACCTCCGTCCCGGTACGTCCTCCGATGATGTGCGCCGGCTGTCCCCACCGCGGCATGTACTATGTACTCGCGAAGAACAAGCTGACCGTTCTGGGCGATATCGGCTGCTATACTCTCGGATCGATGCCTCCGCTGAACGCCCTCGACATGACCCTGTGCATGGGCGCGTCGGTCTCGGGTCTGCACGGCTATAACAAGGCGGGCGGCGCGGAAACCGAGAACAAGACCGTCTGTGTCATCGGCGACTCGACCTTCATGCACTCCGGCGTGACAGGTCTGATCAATATCGCCTATAACCAGAGCAATTCCACCGTAATCATCCTCGACAACTCCATCACCGGCATGACCGGTCACCAGCAGAATCCGACAACCGGTTATTCGATCAAGGGTGATCCCGCCGGCAAGGTCGATCTCGAGAGTCTGTGCCATTCTATCGGCATCAACTCCGTGCGCGTTGTCGATCCCTATAACCTCGAGGAATGTGAGCGCGTTGTCAAGGAGGAACTCGCAAAGAACGAACCCTCCGTCATCATTTCGCGCCGTCCCTGTGTACTCCTCAAGTACGTCAAGCCGAAGAAGCCGCTCTCTGTCAACACAGAGAAATGCCGCTCCTGCAAGCGCTGCATGAAGTTCGGTTGTCCGGCGATCTCCTTCCGCGACAATCACGCGGTCGTCGATCCGACCCTGTGCATCGGCTGCGGCGTCTGCGCCCAGCTATGTCCCTTTGACGCCTTTGAAAGCGAGGTAGAGTGATATGACTAAGAATGTAATGATCGTCGGCGTCGGCGGACAGGGTTCCCTGCTCGCCTCCAAGCTCCTCGGCAGACTGCTCGTCGACGAGGGCTACGACGTGAAAGTATCGGAAGTCCACGGCATGAGCCAGCGTGGCGGATCGGTCGTCACCTATGTCCGCTTCGGCGACAAGGTCTACTCCCCCGTGATCGAAAACGGCGAGGCGGATTTCATCGTATCCTTCGAGAAGATCGAAGCCGCCCGCTATGTTGAAATGCTCAAGAAGGACGGCACCGTCATCGTCAACACCCAGCAGATCGACCCCATGCCCGTCATCATCGGCGCCGCGGAATACCCCGCCGCTATCATTGACGAGATGAAGTCAAAGGGCGTTCACGTCGACGATATCGACGCGCTGTCGCTCGCTCAGCAGGCAGGCTCCGCCAAGGCGTGCAACATCGTGCTGATGGGCAGACTCGCAAAGTACTTCGACATGCCGAAGGAAAAGTGGATCGCCGCCATCGAAAAGAGCGTCAAGCCCCGGTTCGTCGAGATGAACAAAAAGGCTTTTGAACTCGGCTACAACTGTTAATGGGTAATACACTGATACAGAATCGCTGTATCGGTTGATTTGGAAGATATAATTAGAAAAAAGAAAGGATGAGACCATTGCACAAGCACTATTTTCAACCCGAAGCTGAAACCATGCCTGTCAACGAGATCAAGAAGTTGCAGGAGTACAAGCTGATCCACCAGGTGCGCTATGTGTACGAGAACGTCGAATACTACCGCAACCTCATGGATGCGAAAGGCGTCAAGCCTGAGGACATCACCTGTCTTGCCGACATCAGCAAGCTGCCGCTGCTCTCAAAGGCTGACCTGCGCGACGCGTATCCCTACGGAATGCTCGCGACCGATATCAAGAACTGTGTCCGTATCCAGTCCACCTCCGGTACCACCGGAAAGCGTGTTGTCGCTTTCTACACTCAGAACGACGTCGATATGTGGGAGGATTGTTGTGCGCGTGCGATCGTCGCGGCAGGCGGCTCCGAAGACGACGTCGTACAGGTCGCCTACGGCTACGGACTGTTCACCGGCGGTGCGGGACTCCACGGCGGCTCCCACAAGGTCGGCTGTCTGACCCTGCCGATGTCCAGCGGCAACACCGAACGCCAGATCCAGTTCATGATGGATCTGCAGTCCACCATCCTCTGCTGCACCCCCTCCTACGCCGCCTATATCGGCGAGAGTCTCAAGGAACGCGGCTACAAGCCCGGCTACAACACCCTGAAGGTCGGTATCTTCGGCGCGGAGCCTTGGACCGAGGAAATGCGCCATGACATCCAGAATTCACTGGGTATCAAGGCATATGACATCTACGGCTTGACCGAGACCAGCGGTCCCGGCGTCGCGTTCGAGTGCGAGTGCCAGAACGGCATGCATATCAACGAGGACCACTTCTACGCTGAGATCATCGACCCCGACACCGGCGAGGTTCTCCCCGAGGGTTCCAAGGGTGAGCTGGTATTCACCGCGCTCGATAAAGAAGCCTTCCCGCTGATCCGTTACCGCACCCGCGACATCACCGTCCTCACCCGCGAGAAATGCTCCTGCGGCAGAACCTTTGTCCGCATGCACAAGCCGATGGGCAGAAGCGACGATATGATGATTATCCGAGGCGTCAACGTCTTCCCGAGCCAGATCGAAGCGGTACTTCTCAACAACGGCTACGCTCCCAACTCCCAGATCATCGTCGATCGTGTGAACAACACCGATACCCTCGATATCAACGTTGAGATGCTGCCCGAGGACTTCTCCGATACACCGAAGGTCATCACCAAGAAGGAGAAACAGCTCCAGAGCGCGATCAAAACCATGCTGGGCATCAACCCCATCGTCCACCTTGTCGCACCGAAAACCATCGCCCGAAGCGAAGGCAAGGCTGTCAGAGTCATCGACAAGCGCAAGAAGCTGGGAATCAACATTAAATTCAGTCGGCAGTAGGCAGTCATCAGTCGGCAGTTAATCGACAGACGCTGTCCGCACCCGATTCCTCTTCAATTACCAACTATCAACTGCTAACTACCAACCATCTTTAAAGGAGAAATATCATGGCTATCAAACAGTTATCCATTTTCGTAGAGAACAGAGAGGGTACTCTCGTGACCGTCACCGATGCGATTGCCAAGGCGAACGTTGATATCCGCGCGATGAGCGTTGCCGATACCAATGACTTCGGTATCTTCCGCCTGATCGTCACCGACTACGACAAGGCGAAGGCATCGCTCGAAGACGCGAACTGCTTCGTATCCATCACCGAGGTCGTCGGCGTTGCCGTCGACGATGAGCCGGGCGGACTCGCGAAGGTGATCAAGATCCTCGCCGAGAACAACATCATCATCGAGTACATGTACGCGTTCATCACCATCTCCAAGAAGTTCGCCTATGTCGTACTGCGTGTTGCGGACAATGACGCCGCAGAAAAGATCCTCCTCGACCACGGCATCAAGCTCGTCAGCGAAGAGGATATCCGGAACCTGTAATTATAATTCTATAGAAGAAAAAAAGCGCTTCCGTCATTCGGAAGCGCTTTTTATCGAAATGAGTCCAAATAATAACGTTTGCCCGCCGAGCGAGAACGTTATACTAATTTCAATTAAAACGCTTAAACAAGATATTTGCGGAAAATTTCGCAGAGCAAGGCGGAGATCGCAGGCAGGCTTGAGGTGTTGTCCAAATCTTTGATTTGGCTAACAACACCCATGCAACAGCACTCCAAGAGCGAAGCGATTGGCTTAGTGCCACTGCTGGCGCCTGTCAAGATCGACAACGCAGCTATGCGGTATTTAACGCAATAGATGTTATAGGGTTTTATTTG
>JAFSRK010000201.1 GCA_017446165.1 Ruminococcus sp. | reverse complement strand
TTGAGCTTGCTTTCATAATCGTCGCGGATCGCGAGCAGCTCGTCGCGCTGCGCTTCTTTCTCTGCTTTGTTCTCATTCAGCGTTTCACAGCGGGCGCCGAGTTCCTCGATGGAGGAGGCACTGGTGATGTCCGTAACGCGGACGTCGGCGAGACGCTGGGACAAAGACGCGATGATCGCGGAGAGCTTTTGCAGCTCTTCGTTGCTGCGCGAGGCGTCGTTGTTGAGGTTGTTCAGCTCGTCGGCGACAGCTTCGTAGTCGGTGCGGCGTTCTTCCATACGCGCTTTGACCGCGTCGATCTGACGGAGCTTGTCCTCGACGATGTTTTTGATATCGGCGGTGGAATTCTCCGCCTTTTCGATCTCGCCCAGGATACGGACGATGTTGTCGTTGTTATGTAAAATGTCGTTCTCGGCGACCGAGATCAGCGCGCGCTTCTCGGCGATCTGCGTATCGAGCGCGGAGGACTCGGCGCGGATCTCCTCAATCCGTGAGGCGATGGCGCCGTTCTTCATATAGATCTCTTCGGTCTCGGCGGAAATACCCGACAGCACCTCGTCAGCCTCGTCGTACTGGGACTTGGCGACAGCGATCTTGTCCTCATGGTCGCGGAGTACCTTGGAGGATTTGTTCAGCGTATCGAGCCACAAGGCAATCTCCAGACCGCGCTTCTCGGCGGAGTATTCAAGGAACTGCTGTGCCTTCTCGGACTGGTCGCGGAGGGGTTCGATGCGACCTTCAAGCTCGGTGACGATATCGCGCAGTCGAAGGAGGTTATCCTCGGTATGGGCAAGCTTGCGCTCGGCTTCGGTTTTGCGGTAGCGATAGCGGGAAATACCCGCGGCTTCCTCGAAGATCTCGCGTCTGTCCTCGCTCTTTGACGCGACAATGGAGTCGATCTTGCCCTGACCGATCATCGAATAACCGTCGCGTCCGAGACCGGTATCCATGAACAGCTCATGGATATCCTTCAAGCGGACTGCGGCTTTATTGATCAGGTACTCGGACTCTCCGGAGCGGTAATAGCGGCGGGTGACCGCTACGTCGTCGCCGCCGTAGGGTAAGCGGCGGTCGGAGTTGTCGATGGTAAGCGTGACCTCGGCGTAGCCCTGGCGCTTGCGCTTGTCGGTGCCGTTGAACACGACGTCCTCCATGCGCGAGCATCGAAGCGCCTTCGCGCTCTGTTCGCCCAGCACCCAGCGGATGGCGTCGGAGATGTTCGACTTGCCCGAGCCGTTGGGTCCTACGACAGAGGTGATGCCTTTGTCAAAGCTCAGTTTCGTTTTATCGGGAAAGGTTTTGAAGCCTTGCAGCTCCAGAGATTTTAAGAGCATAGTTTCTCCTTGGGATGTATTCGGTGACTTGCTGTCACACGGGAGGAGCAAGCCCCTCCCCTACTGTATTCTGATCTCACATGCGGGGATCATCGAATCCTCGGTCACAGTGATATGATAGCCCAGTTCTTTCAGGGCGGTCAAATTGGCTTTTTTGTTGCCGGTGAGCTTGGAACGGCTTTTCGGATGGACGGCGACGGTGTAGCCGCCATGGGGCTTGTCCTGCAATAACGCCGTCAGCCGACGCAGCATCAGGCAGCTTTCGCACAGCTCGCGAAAAGCGGGATGGTAGGGTCCCGACAGCATATCGCGGCGAAGGGTGTCGGTGTCGTGGAGTCCGACGCGGATAACCCTGATACCATGAGCGTCGAACAGGGTCAGCAGATCGGCACAGAGGTCGACGGCAGAGTCAAGCGTCTGCGGCTGATACAGTCCCGCTTCGTATAATTCACCGAGACGGGTGCCGCGCATGACGATCGTCGGATAGATGCGGACGGTGGAAGGTTTGAGCCGCACGAATTCCTCGGCGGTGAAGCGGTCGAGGGCGTCGGAGCTTTTATAAAGTCCCGTCATCATCTGGAGTCCGAGTTCGATGCCGTATCCTTTGATCAGCTCACTTGCTTTTCGGACATCGTAGGCGGTGTGTCCCCTATCGTTCGCCGAAAGGACAGTGTCGCTCATGCTCTGGGCGCCGAGTTCGATGGCGGTCACCTTGTAGCTTTTCAACAGGGTGAGCACCTCATCGTCGATCGCTTCGGGGCGGGTAGAGAGTCGGATGCCCTTGAAGCGGTCGATGTAAGGCGCGGTCGCGTCGAGCAGAGATAGCATATAATCGCGGTCGACGGCGGTAAAGCTCCCGCCGAAGAAAGCGATCTCGGAAGTATATGTATTTTCTTTTAAAGAATTAATAGCGTTATCAAGTGTTTCCCGAACGTCGTCGGGAGTCGGCTGGTATGCCCTGCCGGTGATGCTGCGCTGGTCACAGAACGAACAGCGGTGAGGACAGCCGTTGAAGGGGATGAAGATGGCAACGTTCGCGTGCTTAATATCCCATCAACTCCAGTGCTTCGCGCGCCGCCTGCTGCTCGGCTTCTTTCTTCGAGCGTCCGCCGCCGCGTCCGATGACGTTGGAATTCAAGCAGACCTCGACCTTGAAGTGCTTGTTGTGATCGGGTCCCGAGGAACCGACGAGCTTATATTCAAGGCGTTCGCCGGGATTCTTCTGGATGATCTCCTGCAAAGCGGTCTTGTAGTCCTTGAAGGAATTGTTCCTGTGGTTCTCGATCTCGGGGATCACAAAGCGCAGGATGTGCTTCTTCGCGGGTTCCATACCGCCGTCGAGATAGATCGCGGCGATCAGCGCCTCAAAGGCGTCGGAGACAATGGACGGGCGGTTCGCGCCGCCGTTGCGGCGTTCACCGTTACTCAGGCGCAGGTAAGAGCCAAGGTCGATCTGCTTTGCAAAATCAAAGAGGCTCTTCTCGCAAACGAGCGAAGCGCGCAGCTTGGTCAGCTCGCCCTCGGGCAGGTCGGGACAGTGGGTGTAGATGTAGTCGGAAACGACGATCGACAGCACCGCGTCGCCGAGAAACTCGAGCCGCTCGTTATTTTTCATATTCTTGTGTTGTTCGTGGGCATAGGACGAATGGGTCATCGCTTCGGTGAGCAGAGCAGGGTTATTGAAGCTGTAGCCGATCGCCTCTTGAAGGTCGTTCATTTACTCACCCTCGTTCTCAGAATCGGTATCGTCGATATCTTTCAGCGCCTCGGTGATAGAGGTGATGACATCGTTCTTCACATAGTCGACGGTCACGCGGATGGCGTTCTTGATGGTCTTTGCGTTCGCGGAGCCGTGTGCCTTGAACACGGGCTTTGCACAGCCGAGAACCGGCGCGCCGCCGACCTCGTTGTAATCCATGCTCTTTTTCAGCTCTTTCATCTCTTTGAGGACGAGAGCCGCGGCGAGCTTGGTCTTCATGTTCTTGGTGAATACACCCTTGATCTTCGTCATCAGCGCCTTGGCGACGCCCTCATAGGTCTTGAGGATCATGTTGCCGGTGAAGCCGTCGCACACCGCAACGTCACATCCGTCGAGCGGGATATCGCGACCCTCGACGTTGCCGATGAAGTTGATCGAAGGGGTCTCCTTCAACAGTTGGAAGGTTTCCTGACGGAGCTGGTCGCCCTTATGCTCCTCAGTGCCGACGTTAGCGAGTCCGACGCGGGGATTTTCAAAGCCCATGACCTTGTTCATGTAGATCGACCCCATCATGGCGAACTGCCGGAGCGCCTTCGGACGGACGTCGGTGTTGACGCCGCTGTCGATCAGCATAAAGAAGCCGTTCAGGTTCGGCATCACAGGCGCGAACGCGACGCGCTGGATACCTTTGATACGCTTGACGAGGAACATCGCGCCGGCGCCTAAGGCTCCGGAGTTGCCCGCGGAGACAAAGGCGTCGCCCTCGCCCTTTTTCAGCAGATTCAGACCGACCGCCATCGAGGTATTAGCCTTCGCCTTTGAGCGGATGGTAGAAGGCTGATCGTCGTTGGTGAAAACGTCGGGAGCGTGGACGATGGTGATGCCGTCAAGACTGAGGTCATTCTCAGCGGCGACCTTACGGATGGTCGCTTCGTCGCCGGTGAGGATGATCTCAACATTGTATTCAAGATGGGCGTCCACCGCGCCCGCGATCGGGGCTAAGGGGGCGTTGTCACCGCCGAATGCGTCAACGATAATTTTCATGTTAATCAATCCTTTTGTAATAGTTGGTGGTTAGTTGTCGGTAGTTGGTAGTTAAAGCTGCATCGTTTTGATGAAGTCTTCGAGATCGGAGAGCGCTCGATCGGCGTAAGCCTGACCGCGTTCCGCCTTGTCGCGCGGACGGTTTAAAAGCTCCGGGAGGATGCCGAAGTTCGCGCCCATCGGCTGGAAATCGGCGACATACGGATCGCTGATATAGCGCGACAGCGCACCCATCATCGTGGTCGCAGGAAGGGTCACGGCAGCTTGTCCGCTCAGCGCTCTCGCGGCGTTGATACCGCAGAGCAGTCCCGAGGAGGCGCTCTCCATATAGCCCTCGACGCCGGTGAGCTGACCGGCGAAGAACAGATTTTTATTTTCTTTTACAGAATAATCAGAATCTAGTATCTGCGGCGAATTGATGAAGGTGTTGCGATGCATCACGCCGTAGCGCAGAAACTCCGCGTCGTGCAAAGCGGGGATCATCGAAAAAACGCGCTTTTGCTCGCCGAATTTCAGATTCGTCTGGAAACCGACGAGATTGTACATCGTGGCGGCGGCGTTCTCCTTGCGCAACTGGAGGACTGCCCACGGACGATGACCTGTGTGCGGGTCGCGGAGTCCGACGGGCTTCATCGGACCGAAGCGGATGGTATCGGCGCCGCGCTGTGCCATCACCTCGATCGGCATGCACCCCTCATACACCTTGGGGTTCATGACGTCGAATTCGTGCACGGGCGCACGCTCGGCGGTGACCAGCGCTTCATAGAACGCTTCGTACTCCGCCTTGTTCATCGGGCAGTTAAGATAGTCCTCTCCCCCGCCCTTGCCGTAGCGCGACTCAAAGAACGCATGCTCCATGTCGATACTGTCGGCGGAAACGATCGGCGCGGCGGCGTCGAAGAATCGCAGACTCTCGCCGAAACGCTCGGCGATCGCTGAGGACAGCTTATCGTGGGTCAGCGGACCGGTCGCGATGATCGTGATCGCGTCGGTCGGGATATCCTCGACCTCCTCGGCGACGATCTCGATACTGGGATCGTTGCGGATCGCCTCGGTGACCATCGCTGAGAACTGCTCGCGGTCGACCGCAAGCGCTCCTCCTGCGGGTACGGCGCATTTGTCGGCGCACTGCAACAACAGTGAACCGAGGGTGCGCATCTCCTGCTTCAAGAGTCCTGCCGCGGAATTCACGCGGTTTGCCTTGAAAGAATTCGAGCAGACGATCTCACATAATAAATCGGAGTGATGGGCGGGGCTTTTCTTCAAAGGCTTGCTCTCGTAAAGGCGAACCTTGATACCGCGCTTCGAGAGCTGATAGGCAGCTTCACAGCCGGCAAGTCCCGCGCCGATGACGTTTACATATTCGGTAGTCGATAGTTGGTAGTTAGTAGTTTTTTCAGTATCCATTATTTCTTATAGCCGCAGCCGTCGTGCTGGCAGAAAACGCCGCCCTTCTTGCCCTTGCGCTTGAAGAGGATATCGCCGCAGTTGGGGCAGCGCTCATCGACAGGCTCATACCACGACACGAAGTCGCAGTTGGGGTAGTTGGAACAGCCGTAGAAGGCTTTGCCCTTCTTGGTGCGCTTGACGATGACGTCACCGCCGCATTTCGGGCATTTCACGCCGACTTCCTCGACATATTTCTTGATATTCTTACATTCGGGATAGCCGGGGCAGGCGATAAACTTGCCGTAGCGACCGACCTTGACGACCATCTTTCGTCCGCATTTCTCGCAGATGATGTCGGTCTCGTCCTCTTTGAGCTGGATCTTCACGCCCTGCATGTCGGCTTTCGCCTTTTTGAGGGTCTTGTCAAAATCGGTGTAGAACTCGGAGAGCAGTTCGTCCCACTGAGTCTTGCCGCTCTCGACGGTATCGAGATCCTGCTCCATCTGGGCGGTAAACTTAACGTTGACGATCTTCGGAAAACGCTCTTTCATCAGACCCGACAGCGCCTCACCGAGTTCGGTGGGGATCAGGGTCTTGCCCTCGCGCTTGACATACTCACGGGAGGTGATGGTCGAAATGGTCGCGGCATAGGTAGACGGTCTGCCGATGCCGTATTCCTCGAGCGCCTTGATCAGCGACGCCTCGGTGTAGCGTGCCGGAGGCTGGGTGAAGTGCTGGTTCGGAACAAGCTCCTTTAGCTTGCAGGGAGTGTCCTTCTCGAGAGAGAGGATCTGGTTATCCTTATTATCGGCATCATCCTTGCCCTCGACATAAAGGCGGGTGAAGCCGTCGAAATCGACCTTGTAGCCTGCCGCCTTGAAAACATAGCCGTTGGCTTCGATATCCGCCTGGGTGGTTTTCTGGATGCAGTCAGCCATCTGGGATGCGGTGAAACGCTCCCAGATCAGCTTGTAGAGCTTGTATTGATCGGTGGTCAGGCTCGACTTGACCTGAGCCGGAGTGATGGACGGAGTGGAGGGACGGATCGCTTCGTGTCCGTCCTGAGCGCCCGCGCGGGATTTGAAGAAGCGGGGCTTCGGCGGCAGGTATGCGTCGCCGTATTCGGAGCGGATGTAGTCCTGAGCGTCCGCGACGGCGTCGTTTGAAATACGCAGCGAGTCGGTACGCATATAGGTGATCAGACCGATCGCGCCGATGCCCTCGACGTCAACGCCTTCGTACAGCTCCTGTGCGACCTTCATGGTGCGGCGTGACTGGAAGTTCAGCTTTCGGGAAGCCTCCTGCTGTAAGGTAGAGGTGATGAAGGGCGGCGCAGGAGATTTTTTGCGGGTGCCGTTCTTGACCTTGGTGATCATGTATTCGGCGCCCTCGAGATCGGCGAGGATGCCGTCCGCCTGCGCCTTGTCCTTGATCTTCAGCTTGCCGTCCTTATCGCCGTAGAGCGCGGCTGAGAACGCCTTGCGGGAGCCTTTCGGGATGAACTTCGCGTCGATCGACCAGTATTCCTCGGGCTTGAATGCGCGGATCTCCTGCTCACGGTCAACGATGATGCGGACGGCTACGGACTGGACGCGGCCTGCGGAGAGTCCGCGGTGGATTTTCTGGGATACAAAGGGGCTGAGCTTGTAGCCGACGAGGCGGTCGAGGATACGGCGTGCCTGCTGGGCGTTGACGAGGTCGATATTGATCGCGCGGGGCGACGCCATACCGTTCTTGATGCCGGTCTTGGTGATCTCGTTGAACTCGACGCGGTCGATGTCCTCAAGCCCCAGACCGAGCAGATAGGCAAGGTGCCAAGAGATTGCTTCACCCTCTCTATCAGGGTCCGTTGCGAGATAGACGCGGTCGGACTTCTTCGCCTTGGTGACCAGCTCGTCGACGAGCTTCTCTTTTCCTTTGATGACTTCGTATTTCGGTTCAAAATTATTGTTGACGTCTACGCTCAGGCGCGCGGAGGGAAGATCGCGAACGTGTCCCATGGACGCGACGACATCATAGCCCTCGCCGAGATATTTTTTGATCGTCTTTGCCTTAGCGGGTGACTCAACGATAACCAGATTAGACATTTGTTTTGTCCTCCAATGAATCTATATAGAATAAGGGCGCAAAGCGCCTGCGGGAGGAGCAAGCCCCTCCCCTACGGATTTTCAGATCAATTGATACATCCTGCCTTTATCGAGAGCGATCAGCTCCTCGAGTTCCAGCTCGGTGATCGCCTGTAAAACGACGTTCACCGGCAGTCCCGACAGGGATGTGATACTATCTATATGTATCGGGTCGGCTGTTATGACCTCATATACCTTCCGCGCGTTGTCCGATACATCGATATTCGTTTTATGCTTCGGGATGGGAATGACCGGGCTTTCCGGCTCGGCGGTGATCGAAAACTGCGGGTAGTTCTCGATGATGTCCGTGAACTCGGTCACCGGGATCGCGCCGTCCTTGATCAGCTTGTTCGCGCCCTGAGAATAGGGCGAGGTGATGTTGCCCATCACGGCGAATACATCTCTGCCCTGTTCCATCGCAAGTCGCGCGGTGATGAGCGAGCCGCTTTTCATGCCCGCTTCGACAACGACGACGCCGTCGGAAAGGCCGGAGATGATGCGGTTGCGCTCGGGAAAGGTGTATCTTCCCGGAGGATAGTCGGGCGGGTACTCGGAGATCACCGCTCCCTTGACCGCGATATTCTCACGCATTTTTCGATTCTGGGGCAGATAGTTATAGTTGATACCGCAGCCGAGAACGCAGAGCGTCGTGCCGTCGACTTCAAGCGCCGCAGTATGGGACAGGCTGTCGATGCCGACCGCGCCGCCGCTGACGATGATCACGCCTACCTTGGCAAGCGCGCCTGACAACAGATGAGAGGTCATCTTGCCGTAGACGGTCGCGTTGCGCGTGCCGACCATCGCGATGGTCAGGCGGGTGGAAAAATCCGGGAGCTTGCCCTTCATGTACAGCACCGCGGGCGGATCGTAGATCTCATAGAGCTTCGCGGGATAATCCACATCGTCAAAGGACAGGATCGTGATGCCGAGCGCGTTACAGCGGGCGATCACGTCGTAAGCCTGTGTGAGCGGTGTGGACGAGAGGGCTTCGATATCCTTATTGTTGAGGATACCCGACAGACGCCACTCGGATTCACCGCCGTTGTAAAATTCTTCTATAGAATTATACAGCTTGTGGATCGCTTTCGGCTTCGTGCCGGAATAGCCGAGCGCGAGCGTCAGCCAGATATAGTATTTCGCCGAATTGGTCATTTTATCATTTCCCAAATCAGGATGGAGGCAGCCGCCGACACGTTCAGTGACTCAGCGCCACCTTGCATGGGGATGAACACCTTGTGCGTGCAGGCAGAGATCACGGCATCACACAAGCCGTTGCCCTCGTTGCCGACCGCGCACAGGGTCGCCGAGGAAAAGTCACAGTCGGTCAGCTTCACCGAATCGCGGTCAAGCACGGCGGCGTAGGATTCGCCGAACGCGTTGAAGCGGCGGATGAAGTCGGGCAGGTCGTCGACGACCGAAAACGGCTGACGAAACACCGCGCCCATCGAGCCGCGGATGACCTTCGGGGCGTAGATATCACAGCAGTCACGGCTGAGAACAACGCCGTCAACGCCGAATGCCTCAGCCGATCTGAGGATCGTGCCGAGGTTCGTCGGATCCTGAACACAGTCAAGAGCCAAGACTTTTCCATTCTTTTTCATTTTATCAAAGTCGAGTGTTTTGTCAAGTGTTTTTATGACAAAAAGCACTCCCTGTGGTGTTTTCGTATCACAAAGGGTACTAAATATGCTGTTTTTCAGCACAAAGCACTCCCTTGCCTCACGCTTAGAACGCGTCACGAAATCAGCGTGCTTCTCAGAGAAGTCCTCGGAGAAATAGGCGGATTCCACCGTAACGCCGCTGCGCAGAGCGTCCTCGCACAGGCGCAGTCCCTCGGCGGTGAAGAGAGAGGCTTCGCGTCGGGCTGACGCGGAGGAGATCAGTTTTTTCACGGCTTTGAGCCGTTTGTTGTCTTTTGATGATATCAATTCCATAAGCAGTCATAAATGATCGCGGGAGGAGAATCCTCCCGTACAGGGTAGATCAACATCGTAATGATGACGTAGGGGCGGATGCCTCATCCGCCCGCAGCAAGAGCATTTCAACCCTATCTACGGTAAAGCATAACATCTCTGCCCGTCATTCTGCGGTACGTCATAAATGCCGTACCCTACACAGAGGTTGATTTGCCTCGCGGTGGACGACATTTAACTGAAACCCTACGTCAATGTGCGACGGGTAGATCCTTTCGTTGCCATAATATAAAAGCGTTTGGGGGTTACCCAAACGCAGTTATAGCTTATTTAACCTGCTCAACCAGTGCGGTGAAAGCGGCGGGATCGGAGATCGCGA
>JAFSRK010000200.1 GCA_017446165.1 Ruminococcus sp. | reverse complement strand
GTCGCCCGTTTTGTTCTTTATAAGAAACTGCTCGTTTCTTATAAAGTAAAAAAGATTTATAGTGCCCGCCCAGTAGCGCACTGGATGTGCGCACGGGCGATGGCAATACGAAAATTGCGTGCCGAAGGCACGATTTTCTTACTATCATATTTCAACGATCACGATGTCGTTGAAGTTAACATCCACCTGTGACATGACGACATCCTTGATGATCAGCGGGGTATCTTTTTCCATGTTCTGTGAAAGGATGGTCACGGTACAGCCGGCGTCGGATAAAAAGCACATCGAGTCCGCATAACCCTTCGTCGTCAGAATGTTCTCAATATTGCTCTGGGCGAGGATCCGCCGTTCGATCACGTTCGCCTGACGGACGGCTTCTTCTTTTGCTGTATCGGAGCTGTCGGAGAGCGACAGGATGTTCTTCGACTCATCGAGCGCCTTGTCCTGGGACTGGGAACGTTCCACACGCATTTTTGCGAGCTTTTCCTTCGGACTGAGATCCTTTGAGGCTTCATCGGCGGTCGCCTTTGCGTCACGGCTGACATAGGTCGCCGCGCCGAGTTCCTTAGAGGTCGGCTTCACGACGGAGCCTCCCGAGAACTGCCAGTTGATGAATACCGCCGCACCGAGTGCGAGTATCACCGCGGCTGTGAGTATGTGCTTTTTCTGAATCTTCATAGTATCCTCCGTTAATCAGTATCGAGTTTCGTAATATACACCTTATCCGATGAGATCGACAGCGATCGTGTGACCGCACCGAGTACGCGATCGTTGACGACGGGATCATCACCTCCGTCACAGACGATCACTACCCCGCGCACCGTCGGCTCGATGCTCTTGGTCTTTGTGTCGGAGTTCGTCAGGTAGACGTTTTCACCGCTGTTGTCCATCGTCAAAAACACCTTCACCTGCCCTACCCCGTCGATCCGGGACACGATGTCGAGCAACTGCGCTTTCAACTCCTCTGAATAGGCTTCTGCATTCTTTTCTTTATTCAGTGCGCCGAAGTCGATCACCGAGCTGAGCAGGATCATGATGATCGCCGCAGCGCCCACGATCACGGCGCCTCTGATAAAACGCTTACTCTTCATCAGTTCGTTCCACTTCTTTTTGGACATACACCAAAGGCTCCTTTGACAAATTCCTGCTGATGATACTTTTAATCTCCTGACGGCGCAGAAGATCATCTTCGCTTATATATATGACGGCTCGGTCAACATATATTCTGCCTTCGTCGGAAATTTTGAGACTGAGCCTGATATCCTCCGCTTCTATCCCCTCCGATCTCAGGATCTCATCGGTCGCCTTGACGAGATTATCGGCGGTTCGGCGGAGGATCATATCGTTATAATCGCTCTCGGAATACTCAGGCATCTGAGCTGTGTTCAGATCAGAAAGATCAATGTCCTCAGAGATCGTCAGATTCCGAACACACAGCACGATCGAAGCGATCACAAACAGTCCGATCACAAAACCGAAGATTTTTCTGGTACGCTTTTGCGGTACGAATAGCGACATCACCGTCACCGCGACCGACAGATAGCAAAGCATCAGTGCAAGCTGAGATAGGACGTTCATGAGCCGCCTCCGATCGCCATCAGTGAGCCGGTCGAGATAATGAAAACCGCCGTCAGGCAGGCAATCAGTGCAAACAATACCGACAACACCGACGATACCGCTCTGAGCGTTCCCGCGACAGAATCCACACCGAAGGTCTCGGCAACGGTCTTTGCGATCATGACCGATAACTGCCACAACAGTACGCGGACGATCAGCGGCAAAAAGGCGACGATCACCGCGATGATTACGAAAACGCCGACGCCCGAGCGAAGAAGATTCACACTGCCCTCAAGGGTCTTGTACGCTTCGGATAACGACGCGCCGACGACCGGGATAAACGACGTCATGGTGAATCGCATCGCCTTGGACGCGACCGAGTCGACTGATCCTGCCGCGAAGCTTTGCAGCGACAGCACCGCCGTGAACACCGTCATCGAAAAGGTCAGCGTCCACTTCATGAGCTTTGACAATAGTTCACAGATACCGCCGAGCTTTACTCGCTCACTGATCGCCGACGTCACCGACAGGGCGAGGAATATATTGAGCAGCGGTGCGAGAAATCGCGAGGTCAGTTGGGCGATCCCCTGACATGCCGCCATCACCGTTGCATAATACCCGCCGGAACTCACGACATGTCCGCTGAACGCCATGATTCCCGCCATGATCGGCACATAGGCGAGCATCAGGTTCGATGCAGTCATGACCGTATTGAGCGCTGATTGGATCAGCGAGGTGATCGGCGTGACCAACACCGTTATCACAAGGAGCGACGACACGACGTTCATGACGTCCTTGGTATCCACATAGCGCAGAGAAAAGGTGTAGGCTTCGAGCAAGGACGACAGGATGATGACCGCTGTGAGCAGCGCCGCCGAAGAAAGCGGTCCGGCGATCGACTCCCCTATCATATCCGCGATCACGCTCAGAGAATTCGACACCGAGAGATCGGATATCTGCGTGATATCCGCGTCACCATAACCGAGCTGTTCCATCCGTTCCCTGACCTCGTCGCTGACATTGTCCACCAAGTTATCAACGGATTCGTCGAAGGGTTCGAGCGTTTCCGCTTGCGCACGGATAGAGAACAGCATTAGCGCCGCCGTCATGACGATCAGGAACAGCAACGTCTTCTTCATGAGCCGTTCACCAAAGCCGTCACAGCCGCGATCACATCGCGAAACAGCGGCAGCGCCGCGATCAGCACCGTCACCTTGCCCGCAAAGGAGATATTCGTCGCCAGCGACAGCATCCCTGCCTCGGTCACGGTATCACAGGTGAATTCGGTGATAAAGCAGATGCCCAGCACCTTGAACAGGATCAGTATGTACTCCGAATTGATCCCGCCCGCCGTGAGCAGGCTGTTGACGCTCTCGGTCGCGAGGACGATGTTTTTCAAAACAGAAAGGATGATCAGCGTGCCTGCTCCTATGGATAACAGCAAGGCGGTCTGGGGACTTTGGCGG
>JAFSRK010000022.1 GCA_017446165.1 Ruminococcus sp. | reverse complement strand
CCCCGCCGAACTGCATATTGCAGTTGTAGTGCTGGAAGAGGTAGTAGAAGTCGTAGCTCTGCATGATCATGTAGTTGAATTCAAGGAACGAGAGTCCCTTTTCCATTCTCTGCTTGTAGCACTCGGCACGCAGCATATTGTTGACCGAGAAGCATGCGCCGACCTCTCTGAGCAGCTCAACATAGTTGAGATCGAGCAGCCAGTCGGCGTTATTGACCATCAGCGCCTTGCCGTCGGAGAAGTCGATGAACTTCGACATCTGCTTCTTGAAGCAATCACAGTTATGCTCGATGGTCTCTTTGGTCATCATCTGGCGCATGTCGGTACGACCCGAGGGGTCGCCGATCATCGCGGTGCCGCCGCCGATCAGCGCGATCGGCTTGTTGCCCGCCATCTGCAAACGCTTCATCAGGCACAGCGCCATGAAGTGTCCGACATGCAGGCTGTCGGCGGTCGGGTCAAAGCCGATGTAGAACACCGCCTTGCCCGTGTTGACCAGTTCTTTGATTTCTTCTTCATCCGTGACCTGCGCGATCAGACCGCGCGCCACGAGTTCTTCATATACTCCCAAAGGTATTTCCTCCTAAGTTTTCTTATCGGATACTGTATAGTATAGCCTTTCTCGACAATTTCGTCAAGTTATTTATGGTCTCAGCGACAGATGATCCCGCTGCTTACTATCGACATTTCCTATTCACGACGACGCAGTAGCTCTCAGCCAATCAGCGTTCGTCTGACGACTCCGCTTCTTAGGAGAGCCTTGCATGGGTGCTGTGCGCCGATCGCAGTTCGCGGGATCGCTCCGACTCTCGGACAGCACCTCACCACGGATCGTCCTCGTCGTCGGCTGTATCCTCCGCCCCGTCGTCGGGACTGCCGAGGACGTTGTTTCTCTCGAGCCATTCGTTATAGGTCATCAGCACATCACGCGGCTTTGAACCCTGATGCGGTCCGACGATGCCCATCTGCTCCATATCGTCGATCATACGTCCCGCGCGGGCATAACCGACCTTCAATCTTCTCTGCAAAAGCGAGGTCGAAGCCTGTCCCGCCTCGATGACGACCTTGATCGCTTCTTCCATCATGCTGTCGGTATCGGGCGCGTTCGAGGAAGCGCCGCCGCTGTCCTTATCCTTACTGCCCTTGCCGTTCAGCTCTTCGGACGCGATCTTGCGGATCTTGTCCTCGATCTCGGCGTTATACTCCGCCTGATGGGATTTCTTAATAAAGCCGGTGACGCGCTCGATCTCCTCGTCCTTTGCGAAACAGCACTGCACACGGATCGGCTTCGGTGCGCCGACGGGTGAATAGAGCATGTCGCCGCGGCCGATCAGCTTCTCGGCGCCGCCCGCGTCAAGGATGGTGCGCGAGTCGATCTGGGAGCTGACCTTGAGGGCGATACGCGAGGGGATGTTCGCCTTGATGACGCCGGTGATGACGTTGACGGACGGCCGCTGGGTCGCGATGATCAGGTGCATGCCTGCCGCACGCGCCATCTGTGCGAGTCGGCAGATCGCTTCCTCGACCTCGGAGGGAGCCGCCATCATCAGGTCGGCTAACTCGTCGATAGCGATCACGATGCGGCTCATATGCTCGGTCGGCACCTTCAAGCCCTCGACCTCCAGACAAGGCTGATCCTCCGCCTCGGGGTCATAGTCGGGCTTCATTTTCTGTTCTTCTATGTATTTCAGGTTCTTGTCGATCAGCTGGTTATAGCTGTCGACGCCCTTACAGTCATATTCCGCGAAGATACGGTAACGGCTGAGCATCTCGGACACAGCCCAGTTCAAAGCGCCCGCCGCCTTTTTCGCGTCGGAAACAACGGGAACCAAGAGATGCGGGATGCCCTTGTACTTGCTGAACTCGACCATCTTCGGGTCGATCAACAGGAGCTTGACCTCGTCGGGAGAAGCCTTGAACAGAATCGACATCAAGAGAGCGTTCACGCATACCGATTTACCGGAACCGGTAGTACCTGCGATCAGCAGGTGAGGCATCTTTGAGAGGTCGGTACAGACGATTTCTCCGGAAATATCTCGACCCAGTACGCAATTCAGCTTGCTCTTGCTACCTCTGAATTCATCGGTCTCGATCAGCTCGCGCAGGGTGACCATCGAGGTGACCTTGTTCGGTACCTCTATACCGACCGCCGCCTTGCCGGGGATCGGCGCCTCGATACGAACGCCGTTCGCCGCGAGGTTCAGCGCGATATCGTCGCTGAGGTTGGTGATCTTGCTGATCTTCACGCCTGCCGCAGGCTGCAGCTCATAGCGGGTGACCGACGGTCCGCGACAGATGTTGGTGATGCTTGCCTTCACGCCGAAGCTGTTGAGCGTTTCGATCAGCTTGGTGGCGTTGTTCTGCATTTCGTTGTAGGCGCTCGCACCCTCGGTATCCATCGGCGGGTCAAGCAGCTTGGTCGGCGGATAAATATACTGCGGCTTGTCCTCGACCTTTTCCTCGTTCTTCCTCACCGCGTCGTCCATGCGGCGGGTCTCCTCGACGAGATCGACCTGTACGGTCTGAGGATCCGCCTGCTTTGCGCCGTCGGAGACCTTATTGCTGGACTTGCTTTTAGAGATACGCTGTGCGACAGAGGAGGCGTCCAGCTCGGTATCGGGGATCATCCCCGAATTGGCGTTCTGTATGATGCTGAGGATGTTTTCATCCTGCTGTTCGACCTCGATCTCTTCGATATCCTTCTGACGCGCCTTTTTCTTAGGCTTGTCCAGCGGGATATCGATACGGTCGCGCGAGCTTCTCGCGTGATAATCCGCAACCTCGGGCAGCTGATAATCGTCGTCGGTATTCGTATCGATATGCTGTCGCTGACGGGCGCGCTGGATATGCGGCTCTACATGGCGTCGGTAGCCCTTCTTCGCAACACGAGCAACGTCAACGAGCGTGACTCTGGTGAGGATCATCAGGGAGAGTCCCAGTCCGACCACGCAGATAATCACCGCGGGTACGGTGGTGAACCACGCCTTGAGCAGATAGCCGAAGATCGCGCCGACCAGACCGCACAGGCTGTGGTATTCGAACGAGCCTTGGTATGCCGCGCCCAACGCTTGGATATAACTGTTATCCTTGTTGTAATCGGTCGCGCCGAGTATGTAGAACAGCGTGCAGGTCAACACAAGTACCGTCACCGAGAGGGCGATCTTCGCGCCCTTATGCTCCATCACCTTTTCCTTTGCGGTCATGATACCCATGTAGATGAGGATCGCGGGGACTAAGATCGTGCATACGCCGAACAGTCCGAAGAAGAACGAGCGAATGGTGAACCACAGCGATCCGCCCTTGATGATGACCATCGCAAGGAAGATGATGCCGACAGCACAGAGGATCAGCGCCTTGATCTGGGGATTCATCCCGCGCTTTTCCTCGACCGGTGCGCGTCGCGAGGATGCGCTCCCCTTTCTCGCGGTCGAAGCGTTCTTCGACGATGTTGTTTTCTTATTGGAAGCTTGTTTGGTCGTGCTTTTCTTTTGTGTCGCAGCCGCCAAATATATCACTCCTAAGTATTAATCGGCTCCCTTTCCTGAGGGAGCTGTCGCCGCAGGCGACTGAGGGTTTTTGTCTTGATCCGAGCAAAGACAGAAACCTTCCATTTTATCTATTCTTATCCGATCGCCGCGCCGGTGAACAGGTTCACGCCGGTCTGCATCTCGATGATGCTGACCGCTACGACCGCCGCACCGACCAAAGCGGTATAGATAATGAAGATATACATCTTGTCGGTTTTGAGGAGCCACTTGAACAGGACGATGGAGAAGTAGCCGACGAAAGCCGCGACCACCATGCCGACGATCACCGGCAGGATCTCGACGGACGAAAGTCCCTCGGGCGAATCCAGAACGTCCTTGAATTCCAACCGCGCCGCCGCGATGATCGACGGGATCGCGAGGATGAAGGTGTAGTCAAGCGCCTTCTGCTTATTCACGCCGCGCATTTGACCTGCCGCGAGGGTAGAGCCGGAGCGTGAAACGCCCGGCAGCGTCGCAAAGCACTGCACCACGCCGACGACGATCGCGTCCACGACGGTCATGGACATGCGTCCCTCGGGATTCGCCTTGTGGCGTTTCGAAGCAAGATACCCCTGTGCGCACATGTTGCCGAGCAGCAGTAACAGCGAGGTGATCAAGAGCGAGATACCGACCACGATGAAGTATTTCTCGGTCTCAAAGGTCTCGACAAAGTCCTTGAGCTTCATTCCCGTGCCGGGTACCGGCAGGAACAGCAGGAACAGCGGAAGCAGTCCGATAACGAGCATGATCAGCATGCGCCTGTCTTCGTCCATCGTTTTCCACTTGAACCGTCCGCGGAAGATGTCCGCGATCATCAGAAAGAACGCCTTGATCAGCCGCCAGATCAGCTTGTAATAAAACGCGCAGACCGCGACGAGCGTTCCGATATGTAGCATTACGTTGAAAAAAAGATTGTTGTCCGTCACACCCATGATGTGCTGGGTGATCGTCAGGTGACCGCTGCTGGAAACCGGCAGGAATTCCGTCAGTCCCTGAACAACGCCTTGAATAATCGCTTCAATAATCGACATAATAACTCCTTATGTAACGCGCCGAAGCGCGGTTAATACAAATCTCCTTGACTGAAATACACATGCACCACACCGTAGGGGCGAACATTGGTCGCCCGCACAGGAATCAGGTGCGGTTGTCCCGCCCTCAATTGTCCATTCTCAATTGTCAACTGTCCATTGTGTTATGCTTTCCCTTATTCTTCCTGATCATCTCAAAAAGCGCGTCCGTCGCGTCCGACAGCGTGCCGACCTCGTCGATCAGCCCGCACTCGACCGCTTCTTTACCCTCGAGGATCGTCCCGATATCGGTGACCAGCTCCCCGGTATTCAACACCAGCTCGCTGTATTTCTCCTTGCTGATGCCCGAATTCTCGGCGACAAAGCTCGTGATCCGCTCCTGCATTTTCTGGAAGTAGCGGAACGTCTGCGGTGCGCCGACGGTCAGCCCCGTTGTCCTCACGGGATGCACCGTCATCGACGCGGTACGCGCGATGAAGCTCCGATCAGCCGCTACAGCTAGCGGAATACCGATCGAGTGTCCCCCGCCAAGCACCAACGACACAGAGGGCTTCTTCATTCCCGAGATCATCTCGGCGATAGCAAGCCCCGCCTCCACGTCGCCGCCCGAGGTGTTGAGCAGCACGAGAAGTCCGTCGATATGCTCATCCTCGTCGATCGCGAGCAGTGAAGGGATCACATGCTCATACTTGGTGGTTTTGTTGTTGGCAGGCAGGATATAATGTCCCTCGATCTGACCGATGACCGTCAGGCAGTAGATGATGTCGTCCCCGCGATGGGTGATCACGCTGCCCATGCCGGACATATTGTCCTGCGGCGCCGTATTGCGGTCATCCTTTTCCCCGTCGCTTTGCGGTTCAGCGGGCTTTGTCTCGGGATTCTCTCCCGCGTCGTCGCCGTTATCGCCTGAGAACAGCCGTTTCCTCACCACTGCCTTTTTGGATTTGCCGTCGTCCTGACGGTTGAAGCTGTATTTATTCATCTTGAAATGCACCTCGAAAAACCAATTTTCATTAGTTTTCCCGAAAGCAGCCAAATCATGTATCTGCACCAAAACTCAGGAAAAAGGGGTTTTTCAAGATTTAGTATACAGCAACCCAAAATATACCATCATTTAGTATATCACTAATGATGAAAATGTTCAATATAAATCCGCAAATTTCTTTTAAATCATATTAAATATATTCCGTTATAGTATTCTTAATACATACTATACGGTTTTCAAGGAGCTAAAATTGAGTACCAACGCTGTCTACGGCATCATCATCGCCGTACTGATACTACTATCCGGCTTTTTCTCGTGCGTCGAGACCGCCTTTTCCTGTGCGAATACCATCCGCCTCAAAGCGCTGTCTGACAACGGCAACAAACGCGCGAAGAACGCCCTGTGGATCACCGACCGCTTTGACAAAGCGCTGACCGCGATCCTGATCGGCAACAACGTCGTCAACCTCGGATGTTCGAGCTTGGCGACCATCCTGTGCCTGAATATCTTCGAAAACTACGGCGCGGCGATCGCCACGGGAGCCACCACCCTGCTCGTCCTCACCTTCGGCGAGGTCATCCCGAAGTGCATCGGCCGCGAGGCGAGCGACGGCATCTGTCTGCATACGGCGATGATCCTCCGCGTGCTGACCTACATTCTCATGCCGCTGATATTATTCTTTTCAGGAATTAAAAATCTTTTCATGAAGCTCGCCCACATCAAGAAAACCTCCCCCTCCGTCACCGAGGACGAGTTGAAATACATCATCGAGTCCATCGAGGAGGAAGGCATCCTCGAGGAACAGGAATCCGAGCTGGTCCAGTCCGCGCTGGAATTTGACGAAAAGACCGCGGGCGAGATCCTCACCCCGCGTGTGGACGTCACCGCGATCGACGTTGACGACGATCCCGAGAAGATCCACGACCTGATCATCCGCGAGCGCTATTCGCGCATCCCGGTCTATGAGGATGGCATCGACAACATCATAGGTATCCTGCATACCCGCGACTACCTCGAAAAAGCCATCGACGGCGACGGCGGCGTTCCGATCAGACCACTCCTGTCTCCCGCGCACTTCATTTATAAATCACAGAAGCTCTCTGATATTCTCAGCGACTTCCGCCAGAACAAGCTCCACATTGCCATCGTCACCGACGAATACGGCGGCATGCTCGGCATCGTCACGATGGAGGATCTCCTCGAGGAGATCGTCGGCGATATCTGGGACGAGGACGAGGATGTCGAACACACCTACACCATGCTGCGCGACGGCAGATATCTCGTCAGCGGCGACATGGAGCTTGACGACCTGTTCGAGCTGCTGGAGGTCGCGCGCGACGACGAAATCGAGAGCAACTCGGTCGGCGGCTTCATCGTCGAACAGCTCGGCGATATCCCGATGCGCGGTCAGAAGGTTCGTTATCTGAACCTGCGGTTCACCGTCAAGCGCGTCCGTAACCGCCGCATCATCTCAGCCCTCGTCGACGTTTTCCCGAAGCCGGAATAACGTATTTTCATGAAAGGAGCCGTCATGAGTACATCCGCAGAAATATCCTATGAAACCATGAAAGCGCTTTTTGATAACGCAAAAGAGAACTATTCGACCCTGAGATCATTGGAGCGCAGCAGGATCATCGCTTATCTGAAAAACGATGAAGCCTTTACAAATGTCAAAGGGAACCGCGAGAATCGCGCGATCAAAAACTATACCTCAGGCGGCACTCTCTCCCCTTCCTATGATAATTCCAACTGGAAGTGGATCATGGGTCAGTGTAACGGCGTCGATTTCCTCTTATCGCTCCAAACCTTTGACATCGACGAAAGCTCCCACAACATTCACGCTTTGCTTGACCGGATCGGTTTATATCTCTATAAAAACAGCGATCAAGTTCCCGACAACATCACGATCGACAAAGAATTCTCCGACAACGGAAAAAACATCCGTGTGGCAGATTACTTTGTCCGCATGAAGAAAACCGACTTTGAACTGCCGTTGTCTGACGGCGACCTGAGAAAGCTCGCT
>JAFSRK010000199.1 GCA_017446165.1 Ruminococcus sp. | reverse complement strand
GTTGAACACCGTATTGAACCACCGCGAACGCATCCGCGACCACGGCTCCCTGTGTCCGCATTTCCGACATTTTCCGAGCAGGTTCAGGTCGTAGTATTTTCCGACGTCCCCGCTGTCCTCGGCACGCGCGGTCAGCATCTCCTGCGCCTCGTCGAGCTTCTTTTCTGCGGCGGCTTTTCTCTCGTTCTCCGAGCGTGAAAGCCCGATCTCGTCATAGCGGTACTGCAGGATGATCTTCTGCTTCGCTAGATTCTCCTCGCCGCACGCGGAGCATCGATGCCCCTCATACAGCCACATCGCCCTTTTCGCGTCTTTCATGTTGTTAAAAAGTCCCATGATTCACCTACTCCGTCCTCGGCACTAAGCCGATCTCTCTGAGAAACTCCTGTCCGATATCCGTCGCGACGGAGTTGATTGTCTCCGACGCATAGTTGCTCATAACCGCCATATACAGGTCAAACGCCGGGATATAGATGACGAAGGAATAGAAGCACGGGATGCTCCCGGTGTGAAAATATCCGTTCGCGATCCCCATGTTCGCGATCATCAGCCCGTAGCCGTAGGATGAATATCCGTCGTCGCCCTCACAGTGTTCGGTCGTCATCAGTTTATACATCTCGTCGCCCAGCACCCTGCCGCCGTGGAGAGCGATATCCCACTTGTACAAGTCCTTGGGACTCGCCATGATATCACCGCAGCCGAACGCTACGCCGTTGTAGCCGAGGATATCTGCGCCGTTGGTATTGTGATAACCCTTTGCAACGACCGCGTCGGGGTTGTCATAGTTTTCCATAAAACCCGCCGTGTCCATATGAAACGGCTCAAAGAAATTCGTCCTCAGATAATCAAAGTACGTCGTCCCCGAGACCTTCTCGATGATCTCGCCGAGCAAAAAGTAGTTCGAGTTGCAGTAGCTGAACCGATCTCCCTGATCGAACAACAGCTCCTGTGAGAGGATCCAATCCCTGATCGCGGCACGGTTTTCCTCCGTGCTGTTCTCCTCGGTGACGCCGTCGATATACGCCTGTGAGAACGTCTCGACCTCGTTGCCGTACTCGTCATAGTCGCGTACATAGTCGGGGATGCCGCTCTGCATCGAGAGCAGGTTGTGGATGGTGATGTCCCCGCCGATCGTGTAGTCGGGATAGTATAGCGACAGCGTATCGTCGAGGGTCATCTTTCCCGCTTCACACAGCCTGAGGATCGCCGCGGCGGTGAACTGCTTGGTGTTCGACGCGATGTGATAGACGACGTCCGCGGAGTTGTCGGTATCCTCCTGCTTGTTCGCCTTGCCCGTGCCGCCCGAGTAGACCTCCTCGCCCTTGTAGACGATATAGGCGGCGCCTTTGAAGCCGTGATCGACAAAGCATTCCTCGGCGTAGGCTTTGATCCGCTCGCGGAGTTCATCGCTGACGACGGTCGGCTGCTCGGTCACAGCCTCAGTCGGGATGATCGTTTCGGTTGTATCGCTCTGATCCTCGCCGCAGGCGGTCAGCATCGAGCCGACCGCGATCAATGACAGCAGGATCGCCAAAAATCGTTTCATCTGATAACCTTTCTGTGTTTCAATAATCGTTTCGTCACGAACTGCGCACACAGCCCCGTGAACGCGCCCGCAAAGCACGCCGACACGATCAGGAACGGATAGTACAGCAAGAGCCGGGGCGTTTGCATGACGATCAGCGCCGCGATCATCTGACCGGTGTTGTGCAGCACCGCGCCGATGACCGACGTCATCCAGATGTGCCGCTCGTCGATGACCCTGCGCAGCAGGAGCATCGCGGTCAGGCACAGCGCCGTCCCCGCCGCGCTGTAGATCAACGCCGCGAAGTTGCCGGTGAATACCGCGCCGAGCAGGATGCGCACCACGGCGATCGCCGCGACCTCATGTGCCTTGTAGTGATAGGCGGCGTATACCGTTATGATGTTCGCAAAACCCGGCTTTATACCCGGGATCGGAAAAGGATAGGGGATCTGTAATTCGACGACGAAGATGATCAGCGCCGCCGCCGTCAACAGCGCAAGCTCCGTGAGCTTCTTTGTTTTTGCTTTCATCGCGTGAGGGCGTCCACGTCGCCCGAGTCGGAGGTGAACTCGATCACCAGCCGGTGCGGCAGACAGACGATCGGCATCGAGGAATTCGAAAGCCATCCCATCTTGACGCACGTTTTGTCGGGACAGTCCGCGTCGGTCACGCGGATCATATGATCCCTGATCTCGACGGTGTTGTGCTGTCCGTTTTTCTCGATGACGAAGGTATCGTCCTCAGCGGTACTCAGGTCGATGGTATAGAGGGTTTCTCCCTGTGACGTGATCCGCACGGTGTTCTTCGGCTTCGCCGTCATGACGAGTATCGAGCCGACCGCGCCGATCAGGAACACCGCCGCGATGATCCCTCCGATAATTTTATATTTCATCCTTTTCTATCCTATCCGAAAATCTTTGCCCCTATTTTACCATCCGATATTGAAAATGTAAACTATAATTCCTAATTCCTCATTATTCATTTGACTATCCCCCGCTTCTGTGCTAGGATGAACCTATGATGAAACGAATCCTGTCACTCTTTGTGACACTGACGACAATTTTGATATTGACCGCGTGTATGCCGACGGTGAACGAATCGCGCTTCTTTGCGATGGACACGGCGATGTCCGTTAAGGTCTGGGGCAGCGAGGAGCTGTGCCGAAAGCTCGAGGATCGTGCCGAAACGCTCGATGATCTGCTCTCCACCACCGACGAAAACAGCGAGATTGCCCGCCTCAACAGCGAGCATACCGCGACGCTCTCCGAGTTGACGCTCAGGCTGCTTCGCCGCACGCTTGAACTCTCCGCCGACATGCGCGAGTATTTCGACCCGACTGTCTATCCGGCGGTCGTCGAATGGGGCTTCATCGACGAGCATTACCGCGTCCCCGATGACGAATGGCTGAGTACCCTTTCTTCGCTGATCGACTCCTCCCGCGTCAAGCTCGACGGCGATACCGCCACCCTGCCCGCCGGGATGCAGCTGACCCTCGGCGCGACGGCAAAGGGGTATCTCGCCGACGAATGTGAAGCAATCCTCAGCGAAAACAATGCTCCGTGTGCGATACTGAACCTCGGCGGGACGATCCTGCTCCACGGCAAAAAGCCCGACAACACCCGCTTCAAGGTCGGCGTCGCCGATCCCGAGAACCCCGCCTCCTACTTCGGCTATCTCACCTGCGATCAGGGCATTGTCGCGACCTCGGGCGGCTATGAGCGCTACTTCGAGCAGGACGGCAAGCGCTACATCCACATCCTCGATCCCACCACCGCGAAGCCCGTTGACAACGGCGCCTTGTCCGTCACGATCTTCTGTGACGACGGCACGCGTGCCGACGCGCTGTCCACCGCGCTGTTCGTCATGGGCGTCGACAAGGCGGTCGAATACTACCGCAGTCATCCCGACTTTGACTTCATCCTGTTGACCGATGACGGCACATGCTATGTCACCGAGGGCGTCTATGACGATTTCACCCTCGCCGACGGCTTCGACTTTTCCATCCGAAAAATCACTTTGTAAGAGAGGGGCTTTGAGGCGCTGTCCAAATCTTTGATTTGGTATACAGCACCCATGCAACAGTGCTCCGAGAGCAGATTTATCTGCGATCGGCTAAGCACAACTGCTGATCCTCCCGCGAGCGCACCGCGCTCCCTTGATCTAAGGAGTTACCCATGAGAAAAACATCCCGCGACGGCGGCTTCTGGCTGTGTCTGCTGTTCAACATCTTTCTGAATTTCCGTTTGACGATCCCGGGCTGGATCCTGCTGATCCTCCACTTCATCATCCCCGAGTACATCAAGTGGTGGTACTGCCTCGTTTACTTCGGCGCGTTCCTCTTGTACATGCTGATCTGGATGCTGATCCTGCGCGCGCTGGGCAGATGGGTGTCGACAGCAAAGCCCGCTCCGCCCATCGAGAACAAGAACCCCTACTCCGCCGGGAAGTATACGCCGCTCCAATATCAGAGTAGGGTTCAAAACAAAAACC
>JAFSRK010000198.1 GCA_017446165.1 Ruminococcus sp. | reverse complement strand
TGCGGATGACTTGATCCAGAAATTGCATAGTTACATAAAGCCTTCCCCTTGAGGGGAAGGTGGGCAATTCGCTTGCGAATTGGTCGGATGAGGTGGAAGCCCTTCCGAATTATCAATCAACGGGATGAAGCGAAAACGCTTCCACCTCATCCGCTTCACTTCGTTCAGCACCTTCACCTCAAGGGGAAGGCAAAGCCGCTCAATTGTAAAGGTTCATCGCCTTGTCGATCTCGCCTGAGACGATGCACTCCACCGCGCCTTTGATATCCGGCAGGCGTTCGGCAAGGAGCTTCTTGTCCTTATCGGTAAAGCGGCTGAGCACCCAGTCCTTGAGGTCGTAATCGGGATGGGGCTTCTTCCCTATCCCCACCTTGACGCGCGGGAACTCGTCGGAGCCGCTGAGGTAGATGATGTTTTTCAGCCCATTCTGACCGCCGTCGGAGCCTTTGCGGCGGATGCGGATCTTGCCGACGTCCAGCGAGATATCGTCCGAGATCACGATCACCTGCTGGGGGCTGAGCTTGTAGAAGCGCATGGCTTCCGTGACAGCCTGACCGCTGAGGTTCATGAAGGTGGACGGCTTCATCAAGAGACAGCGCTTGCCGCTGATCCGCGCCTCGCCGACGGCGGACTTGAACTTGACCTTATTGACCTTGACGTTCAGCTCGTCGGCGATATAGTCCAGCGAGATGAAGCCCGCGTTGTGGCGCGTGCCCTCGTACTGCTTTCCGGGATTTCCCAGACCGACGATCAGGTATTCGATGCTGTTCGAGCTGAATTCTTTCTTTTGAAAAAGCATAATTACTCCAAAGAAAGGGAGCGGTTAGGCTCCCTTTCAGAATTATTAAATCAGTTGTCATTCCGAGGGAACGATCAAGCGACCGTGGGAATCTCACAAACAGGAGTAGGTGTTTGGGAATAATCGGTTGAGATTGCCACGGCACAGAATGTGCCTCGCAAAGACAATTTGTATTATACAAACATCGGAGAGACCGGCTTGTCCTCGTAGATTCTCTCAATCGCCTCGGCGAAGAGCGGAGCGGTAGAGAGGATGGTGAACTTGTCGAGCATCTTCTCCTCGGGAACCGGTACGGTATCGAGCAAGATGCACTCCTTGATCGCGCTGTCGCGGATACGCTCGATCGCAGGACCGGAGAGGACCGCGTGGGAAGCGCAGGCGTAGACCTCGGTAGCGCCGCCCTTTTCAACGATCGCGTTCGCGGCGTTGCAGAGCGTGCCGGCGGTGTCGATCATATCGTCAACGAGGATGCACTTCTTGCCTCTGACCTCGCCGATGATGTTCATAACCTCGGAGACGTTCGCGCGCTGTCTGCGCTTGTCGATGATGGCGATCGGGCAGCCGATCTTCGCCGCAAAGTTACGCGCTCTGGTAACAGAACCGAGATCGGGAGAGACAACGACGAATTCTTCCTCATGTCCCTCGACCTTCTTCTTCATGTGCTTGGCGAGCATCGGAGCGCCGACAAGGTGATCGACGGGAATATTGAAGAAGCCCTGGATCTGCGCCGCATGGAGGTCCATGGTCAGCAGCCTGTCTGCGCCGGCGGTGGTGATCAGGTCGGCAACCAGCTTAGAAGAAATCGGATCTCTCGCCTTCGCCTTGCGATCCTGACGCGCATAGCCGAAGTACGGAACGACAGCGGTGATGGAGGAAGCGGAAGCTCTCTTCATCGCGTCGATCATGATCAGAAGCTCCATAAGGTTGTCGTTGACCGGAGAGCAGGTCGACTGTACGATGAAGCAGTCGCTGCCGCGAACGGACTCATGCAGAGATACCGCGATCTCACCGTCCGAGAAGGTCGCGCAGTCGCTCTTGCCGAGCGGGATGCCTAAGCAGTCCGCGATAGCATGGGCAACGGGCTTGTTGGAGTTGAGTGTGAAAATCTTGATGTCCTTACCGTGTGAATTCATTATGTGTCCCCCTATAAATGAATCTTGTTATATTTTAACCTTGCGGTTTGGATGCTAACGTAATTTGTAGGGACGACCACCGGTCGTCCGCGGACGGTCAATGACCGTCCCTACAGCTCAGCAATACCCCTT
>JAFSRK010000197.1 GCA_017446165.1 Ruminococcus sp. | reverse complement strand
TGAACTGCCCTTGTTTGTTTTATGAAGATTCCATCCAGCTTTTCACGATAGCGATTTCTTTCATATATCCCACGTTATCATTCGGCGTTTCGAGGATGAACGGTTTATTCTGCAAGGCGGGATGGAGGGCGATGCGCTTCATCGCATCCATGCCGATATATCCTTCGCCAAGCTTCTCGTGACGGTCTTTGTGAGAGCCGCAGGGGTTTTTGCTGTCGTTGAAGTGAACCGCGTACAGCCGATCCAGCCCGATAACGTCGTCAAAATGCTGCAGTACCCCATCGAGGTCATTTACCAGATCATAGCCCGCGTCCCATGTGTGGCAGGTGTCAAAGCACACGCCGATCTTATCATTTAATTTTACGCGGTCGATGATCCCGCGCAGTTCTTCAAAGCTTCTGCCGACCTCCGTGCCTTTTCCCGCCATGGTTTCCAACAGGACGATCGTCTGCGTATCAGGGAGGAGAACACAGTTGAGAGCCTCGGCGATCAGCTCGATCCCTTTTTCAACGCCCTGACCGGTATGCGCGCCGGGATGAAAATTGTAATAGCTATCAGGAAAGTTCGCCATCCGCTCGATGTCTTTTTGCAGCATATCCAGGCCGTTGTGACGGGTGGATTCGTTCGCGGCGCACAGGTTCATCGTGTAGCTCGCGTGGGCGACCGGGTTGCCGAAGCGATTCTCTTTGAGGAGTGCATTCAGCGCGGCAGCGTCCTTAGGAATGATCTCCTTTGACTTTCCGCCGCGCGGATTGCGTGTGAAGTAGGCAAAGGTGTTCCCGTCGAATTCGATCATCGTTTTTCCCATTGCCTCATATCCGTTTGTCACGCTCAGATGACAGCCGATGTATATCATATGATCCCCTCATCTTTCGATTGCTGTTTTCATTATAGCAAATGTCAGCATAAATTCAAGAAAAACAGAAAGAGAAAAAACGAGAAATATTATCTCCTCTTTCGGAAAAACTAATCCGGGAGAGGAGTTTTTGTATGATCAAAAATATAGCGGGAACGCTTTTGTTCACCGGAGAACCGAGAATCATCTCATACGCTTCGGTAGTCGGCAAGAAAGAGGCTAAGGGTCCGCTGCATGCGGATTTTGACAAGATCGTTTATGATATGTACGCGGGACAGGATACCTTTGAGCAGGCGGAGTCCGCTATGGTGAGAGAGGCGGCGGAGATCGCTTTATCCAAAGGAAAACGCAGGGCAGGGGATATCGACTTTGTGTTCGCGGGAGATTTGCTCAACCAGTGTATCGCGTCCTCCTTCGGACTCAAGGAGTACGGCTTTCCGTATATCGGGATCTACGGAGCGTGCTCGACGATGGCTTTGGGATTGATCAACAGCGCTGTTGCGGTAGAGTCTATGACCGCGAGAAATGTCATCTGCGCCGCGTCGTCGCATTACTGCACCGCAGAGCGGCAGTATCGGTTTCCGCTCGAATACGGGTCTCAGCGCCCTCCGACAGCACAGTGGACGGTCACGGGAGCAGGCGCCTGTTTGATATCCGACAGTGAAGAAACAACTTCGCCGCGGATCCACGCCGCAACAATCGGGATCATCCG
>JAFSRK010000196.1 GCA_017446165.1 Ruminococcus sp. | reverse complement strand
TTCAAATAAAACCCTTTAACATCTATTGCGTTAAATTCCGCATAGCTGCGTTGTCGATCTTGACAGGCGCCAGCCTGCCTGCGATCTCCGCCTTGCTCTGCGAAATTTTCCGCAAATATCTTGTTTAAGCGTTTTAATTGAAATTAGTATCAATTACATAATGAATAAAGAATCCCCATCCTATCGTCTGATAAGATGGGGAGTTTTTGTGCTTATGCCTTTTTCAATGTTATCTGTCGGTTCATCGCCTCGGTCATAGAGAGGAAGATGAAGAACAGGGGAGTGGTGATGGGCTGATAGATGTTGACCACCGACTGGGCGGCATAACAGATCACCGCGCTGAGGAAGATCAGCATCATGGGGTTCTCTTTTGTTCTGCGCAGAGCGCGAACCGTAACCGTGCCGATGATTGCAAGATAGCTGATGAGACCGAGGATGCCTTGTGTGATGAAGTAGTTCAAAAATTCGTTGTGTACACAGTCGGTCGAGCCTTCGTCGAACAGCTCGAGCATCTCGCCGAAGTACGGTTCCATCACGGCGTATACCGTGTCGGGACCCGTTCCGAACAGCTTGTGAATGAAGCTGAAGCTCTTGTATTCGTCGAGACTCTTGATCCAATAGTAGCCTCGATGGGTACCCCAGTGTTCGTCAAAGCGCAACAGCCGCGAGAGGTTCTCGCTCAGCTCGGCTTCGGGCGCAATCACGGTGAAGTGGATCACGGCATAGATGCCTGCGATCACGACGCCCGCTGTCAGGGCAATCAGCACGCCGAGGATTGTTTTCTTCGGGTAATGCGGCTCAAGCTTCTTTTCAAATACCAGCATCAACACGAAGATCACTGCGAACAGAATGATCGGCAGATACATCTTTTTGCTGTATAACAGAAAGTTCTGGATGAATTCAAAACCCTTGCTTTTGTCGCCTCTGAGATAGGAGAACAGTCTGAGCAGTTTGCCGGAAAGGAAGAGAATCGCGAGCGCGAGCATGTACCACTTGAAGCTGTCATAGCGCCTTGCACAGAAGATCGCCATGATCGCGATCCCGGCGATCAGTCCCAGCATACCGGAGCTTGAATCGGAGCAGAGAAGTCCTGCGTAAGCAAAGCAGATCGCGACGCCGCTGATGATACGCATATAGCGCTTGTTGATCAGCACAAAGCTCATCACTGCGACCGGCAGGAACAGACACATGAACGAGGATATCAGGTTCTTGTTGCCCAAGGTAGAGCCGAAGTCGAGCAGAACACTCGGCTTGTTCTGGATGCCTGAGAACAGATCCCATAGGTCATAGTAGCCGTCATAGATCCCGAGCAGGTCGATGTAGAAGTAGTTCAGTACAGCCAATAGCGCAACAAAGGATGAGAAGATCAGATACACGGCGATCACATAGTCCTTGAAGCTGTAGCGGCGTGTGATTGCAAGATAGACCAGAAGATATACGGTGAGCAGCAAGAGACCGTTGTTTCTGCCGCCGACGTTGAAGCCCATATTGTCGGTGAAGGTACCGAAGAAGGCTTCTTTTGTATAATCGGACACGAGTGTGGAGATCGCCGCAAAGCCGTAGAAGCAGAGAAACGCGATATCGGGCGCTGTGAGCGGCATGAATTTCATCGTGCATTTGTGAACACGACGTTCCTCGCGATAGGCGAGTACCGACGAGATCACCACGCCGACGATCATCACGCCGGAGAGGATCAGAAACAGGGTGTATTTATCGGTGCGCGCCCTGCCGAATTGTTCGGTAAGAAACAGGGGAAAGAAGCTGAACATCAGTATCAGATAACAGCTGATGAGAAAGCTCGGCATCGTGCTGGCCTTGTACTGCGGCTCCTTGGATTTTGTTCTCGGTAGATTATTAGCCATCAAAACATCCCTTTGAATTATCTGGAATTATTGTAAAACAAATCCGCAGCAGTGTCAATAATATCGGGGAATAAAGAAAAGCTGTCTCGGCGACAGCTTTTCGAAGTCAGTTTTTGGATTTAATCAGGCGCACCGAGTTGAGAATACACAAGAGACACACACCGGTGTCAGAGACCACCGCGAGCCACAGCGGAGCAATACCGCATGCCGCGAGGATGATGACCAGCGCCTTGACGAATAGAGAGAACGCGATATTCAAGCCGACGGTCGCCATCGTCCTGCGACAGATACGGATGGCTTTCGGGAGAGCGGAGAGGTTCTCAGCCGACAGCACCATATCGGCGGATTCGATCGCCGCGTCGGAGCCGAGTCCCATCGCGATGCCGCAGTCGGCACGGGTGAGGACGGGAGCATCGTTGATACCGTCGCCGACGAAACAGCAGTTGCCGTTTTCTTTGATCAGCTTATCAACACAGGCTACCTTATCCTCGGGGAGCAGTTCGCTGTAAATATCAGTGATATCCAGCTCATCGGCGACCTTCCGGCACGCGGACGCTTTGTCGCCCGACAGCATGACGGCTTTGGCAACGCCAAGGTCTTTCAGCTCGTCAATCACGACCTTTGCTTCCTTGCGAGACTGTTCGGCTATGGTGATCATTCCGATAACCTTTCCGTCCATCGTGACGGCGGTTCCGCTCTGATCCTTTGCCTTGACGACCGAGTAGGTGTGGGCGCCGTCGGTTGCCGAAATTCCCTGTGCAG
>JAFSRK010000195.1 GCA_017446165.1 Ruminococcus sp. | reverse complement strand
GCCCCTCGTTGATCTCCATGATATCCTCGACGTCCACAAAGCTCAGCTCCATGTCGATCTGGGTAAACTCGGGCTGACGGTCGGCTCTGAGATCCTCGTCGCGGAAGCAGCGCGCGAGCTGGATGTAGCGGTCAAAGCCGGAGAGCATCAACAGCTGCTTGTAGATCTGGGGCGACTGGGGCAGAGCGTAGAACTTGCCGTTGTGGATACGCGAGGGAACGAGATAGTCGCGAGCGCCCTCGGGGGTGGATTTGATCATCATCGGGGTCTCGATCTCGATGAAGCCGTTGTCATAGAAGTAATCGCGCGCGATCTTCGCGATCTTCGAGCGCGTGATGATGTTCTGCTGCAGGGGGGTGCGGCGAAGGTCGAGGTAGCGGAACTTCAAGCGGATGTCCTCGGCGGTCTTGCTCTCGTCGACGATCTCAAAGGGCGGAGTCTGCGCCTTGGAAAGAACGCGCAGATCGGTGACCTCGATCTCGATGTCGCCGGTGGGGATCTTGTTGGTTTTCGCGCTGCGCTCGCGGACGGTACCCTGAGCGCAGAGGACGAACTCGGAGCGGGCGGCGAACGCTTTGTCGAAGATCGCCTTGTCGGTAGTGTCGTCAAAGGCAAGCTGTACGATGCCGGTGCGGTCGCGCAGATCGATGAAGATCAGCTGACCGAGGTCGCGCTGACGCTGTACCCATCCGCAGACGGTGACGTTCTTGCCGATATCTGTTGCCCGAAGCTCGCCGCAGTAGTGGGTGCGCTTGAGTCCTGTCATGAATTCTGCCATTTTATATCATTCCTTCAATTGATTATTCTGAAAAATCGTAGGCGAGCTTTGCCTGTGTGAACTCGCTGATGAACTGCTCGGGATCAAGGGAGATCTCCTTCTGCTCGCCCGACTGCATATTCTTGAGCTTGGCGACGCCCTCGTCGATCTCGTTATCACCGAGAACGATGCTGTACTTTGCGCTGAGCTTGTCGGCGTACTTCATCTGGGCGCGCAGACCGCGTCCGACAACGTCAAACTCCGCCTTGATTCCCGCCGTGCGCAGAGCGGTGGCAAGGGAGGCGGCTTTGAGGTGCGCCCTGTCGCCCATCGAGGCGATGTAGAGGTCACAGCTGTCGGGGGCGGGGATCTCGATCCCCTGAGCGTCGAGAGTCAGCAACAGACGTTCGATGCCCGCCGCGAATCCCAGAGCGGGCATGGGGTTGCCGCCGAGGTCCTCGATCAAGCCGTCATATCGACCGCCGCCGCAGACGGTGCTTTGGGCGCCGATATCGCCGGAGATGAACTCGAAAACGGTTTTGGTATAGTAGTCAAGGCCGCGGACGATCTTGGGGTTGACGGTGTATTCCACGCCGACCGCGTTGAGGTACGCCTTGACGCTCTCGAAATGCTCGCGGCACTCGTCGCACAGGTATTCCTGAATGGTGGGCGCACCCTCGGCGAGCTGGTGGTCATGCTCGACCTTGCAGTCCAGCAGGCGCATCGGGTTGCGCTCGAGGCGATCCTTGCAGTCGTCGCACAGCTCGTCGCGGTAGGCGGTGAAGTATTCCTTGAGCGCCTTGTGGTACTCTGCGCGGCAGGTCGGACAGCCGATGGAGTTGATCTCGAGGTGCAGATCGTGGATCTGCAGGCGGTCGAAGATCGCCTTCGCCGCAGCGATCATCTCAGCGTCGGCGGCGGGGTTCTTGGTGCCGTAGCACTCCATGCCGAACTGGTGGAACTCGCGCATGCGTCCTGCCTGAGGCTTCTCGTAGCGGTAGCAGGAGGTCAGGTAGTAGTTTTTGATCGGGAGCGGATCGTTGAAGAGTCCGTGTTCGAGCAGCGCGCGCGCCGCGCCTGCGGTACCCTCGGGGCGCAGGGTGATGCTGTCGCCGCCCTTGGTGGTGAAGGTGTACATCTCCTTCTGGACGACGTCGGTGGTGTCGCCCACGCCGCGTTCAAACAGCTCGGTGTGTTCAAAAACGGGGGTGCGGATCTCGCGGTAGCCGTATGCTGCCGCCTCCTCGCGGAAGATGTTCTCGAGGAACTGCCAGCGGTAGCTGTCGCGCGGCAGAACGTCCTCGGTACCCCTCGGCTTCTTGGTGATCAATGCCATATCTATCTCATCCTTTCGGACAGCGAGCCTTTTCGCCGTCCCGTAGTCTGTAGCCCAAATTTCGCTTTATATATTGTATCACAAAGTCCGTACGGTTGCAATAGCGGGAGAGGGGAATAATGGGGAATCGTCAGTGGTTAGTTGTAGGGACGACCATCGGTCGTCCGCAGAATGACGGGCGTTGATGACATATCCAACCGCGGATAGGAATGAAACGCCCCTACCGGCGGTACGTCATCAATGCCGTACCCTACAAATTGATGTGGATTTGCTTCGTGACGGGCAGGATCTATCGGAAAGGTTTTCGGCGGGAGCAAGCCCCCGCCCTACGGAGAGATGGATTTGCTTCGCGGTAGGCGGCATATATTTCAAAACGCGTCAGCGATTCCTCATTCCTCATTCCTAACTCCTCATTGTTCATTGTCAATTGAAAAGGCGCTCCCTTTCGGGAACGCCTTGCGGATGAATATTCAGCCTCGTACCAGCGGCAGCTCATACTCGTCGGGGACGATCCCGTCCCAGTTGCACAAGCCCGCGATCACGCGCTGGATGCGGGTCGCGTCGGTGATGGTCAGTTCGCCGTCGCCGTCGGCGTCGACAGACGCGAGAAAGTCATCGGAGGGTCTTACGTCCAGATCGGCGAGGATCCTCTGAGCGCGGGTGGCGTCCAGCACGGTGACCTCGTCGTCCTCGTCATAATCGCCGCGGAGCGTTGAGTGATGATAGCCGACGTGCTTGCCGTCCTTGTCGAAGTGATCGGGGTTACAGCAGTTGTGATCGACGTCGGTGAAGCTCGCGGAGTCGGTCGCATACTCACCGTAACAGCCGTCGCCGTAGTAGAAGTATACAAAGTGATTGGTATAGGGTTGGAGTACCGCTGTGTAAACATTAGGGTCGACGACAACGATGCAGTTGTCCAGGGACTGAGCGCCCTCGGGCATGGTGTCGATATCACCGGGCTCGATATCGGTGCAGGAGATGTCGATCGTGCATTTCGCTTTTGTCTGGTCTGCATTGGAAAGCTCTCTGCCGTCAACGCCGTTGTCCCAGATGATGGATTCGATCTGTACGGGGACGTCGGCATAGTAGATATGCTGTTCGGCATCGGCGACGTTCGCGCGGTAACCTGTCCAGCCGTCGGGAGCGGCAGGGACGTTGCCCCACCAGTAGATGCCTGCGCCCTGTGAATATTCGTTGTACCATGACTCGGCGACCTTACCATTTTCGTCACGATATCCGTGGATGCCGTCGGGCATTTGGAAGTAGTAACGACGGGTCTCGGCGTTCTTGTCGACCTGCTCTTTATACTGTGCGACCGCTTCGTCGACAGTGACGGGGTTGACGGTCACGCCGGGTTGATCGGTCTCCCAGAGGGAGTATGCCGATGCGGACAAACAGAGCGTCAACAGCATCGTCAGACTCAGCAGAATACAGAATAAACGTTTCATGGTATCACCTCTGTGTGGATATGGCTCTATTATAGCGTAATCTGTCGGGATAATCGAGCGTTTGATCTTTGACAGAAAGACGGCGCTCCCTTTCGGGAACGCCGTATAAGTGTCAGCTTAATTACTTGACAAAGGGTGTACCGTCCATGTTCATCAGCTCAGCAACAACGTTCTGTACGCGGGTTGCGTCGGTGATGTTCAGCTCGCCGTCGCCGTCAGCGTCAACAGCCTTCAGGAAACCTTCCTCAGGTCTCTCGTCCAGCTCTGCGATGATTCTCTGAGCGCGGGTAGCGTCCATAACGGTGATGGTTGTGTCCTGATCGTAGTCGCCGCGGATGACGTCAGCATAGGGATCGGGAGCCTCAGTCGGAGCCTCGGTGGGAGCCTCGGTGGGATCCTCAGCGGGGATATAACCTACATGGGTGCCGCTCTCGTCAAAGTGATCGGGGTTGCAGCAGCCTTCATAGTTAGCGGAATCCTTCGCATACTCACCGTAGCAGCCGTCGCCATAGTAGAAGTACCAGGTACCGCCGCAGGTCTGCTTCTTAGACAGCTCGTTGATGGAGATGATGTCGGGGTTGATGATGTAGATGCACTCGTCAAAGTTGTCAGCGCCCTCGGGCATGGTAGCATACTCGCCGGGATCCGGATACTCGGAAGCAACGTCAACGGTCTGAGCAGCCTTGTAGTAGATATCGTCAGCGGGATCGAGGTCGGGGTTGGGATCGGTACCGCCGTCAACACCGTTGTTCCATACGAAAGCAACGACCTTGGTCGGCATGTTGACATAGTAGATGTGCTGTTCAGCGTCATCTACCAGCGCCTGATAACCTGCCCAAGCAGCGGGGCAAGCCTCAGCGGAACCCCACCAGTAAACGCCTGCGCCCTGGGTGTAAGCGTTGAACCATGTGGGAGCTACGTTGCCCTCAGCGCCGCGCATACCGTGAACGCCGTCAGGCATCTGGAAATAATACTTGTGGGTAGATACTGTCTCGCCGAATTCGGCTTCATAGGCAGCGATCGCTTCATCCGCGGTCGTCAACTGTACTGCGGCGTCGGGATCGATCGGGTTGGGATAGACCGAATATGCCGAGACAGTTACGACAAGTGAAGCTACAAGCATTACTGACAGTAAAATGCTGATAAACTTTTTCATAGAAAAATCCTCCTAATATATTAGTGTCATTATTATAGCACAAAAGAATTATAAATTACAAGAGGGTAGAGTATACAATTTCGTTAAAATTATCGAAAAGAATATTAAATTCCTGAAATTTTTATTTAAAACTTTTGTAATCAATCATACGAGCGAAAAAATCCGGAATTATTTCGAACAAATATTTGCATTTTCCCGCGATATATGTTATACT
>JAFSRK010000194.1 GCA_017446165.1 Ruminococcus sp. | reverse complement strand
TCACCTTCGGCGGCAACACACTCTCGGTCATCTACAAGAGCAAGCGTGACCAAAAGTCCGCCGACACGGTGTTCACCCTCTCGTTCTGGGGCGGCATCGTATCGACCGCGATCCTCTCGAGCATGACTGCCTATATGAACACCGCCCATGGCAAGAAGATCACCGCACTCAACTGCAACTCCCACTTCACCACCCAGATCCTCGCGCGCCTCGGCTTCTTCTGGAACGCGAGCAACGAAAAATACGTCAACGACTTCATCAACGTTCTGCGCGGCTTCCTGTTCTTCAGACAGGACAACCTGACAAGATAAGGAGCCGACATGAAACGAACCGGAACCCTGCTTAACCAAAAATACCGCGCGCTGCTGGTGTCGACCCTCGCGATGACCGCCTCCACCTATCTGTCGAGCATCCTCGACGGCATCATGGTCGGTCAGATTCTCGGCACCGTACAGCTCTATGCGATCAACCTGACGACCTCCGTCGTCTTTCTCCGCAGCATCCCGATCGCGATGTTCACCTTCGGCGGCAACACACTCTCGGTCATCTACAAGAGCAAGCGTGACCAAAAGTCCGCCGACACGGTGTTCACCCTCTCGTTCTGGGGCGGCATCGTATCGACCGCGATCCTCTCGGTGATCGGCATCATGCTGATGGTGCCGACCGCTCAGCTGCTCGCACAGGGCAAGGAACAGCTCGTCGAGCTTGTCATCCAGTATCTCCTGCCGCTGTGGGTACTCACCCCGATGGTCGCCGCGGTCAACGAGACCGCCGCCTATGCCCGCACCGACGGACTGAGAAAGCTCGCCACCCTGTTGCCGATCATCGCGAACGTCATCAACCTGATCTGTGACTACATCTATATGGCGATCTTCGGATGGGGCGTCGCGGGTGCCGGATGGGCGACCGTCACCGGCTATGCCGTCGGCATCCTCATCATGCTCATCTACTACAAGTCCTCTCAGCGCACGGTGCATTTCACCAAAGCCGCCTGGGGTCAGCTCAAACAGCTCGGCAAGATCTTCAGCGTCGGTCTGCCGTCCGCTTTGATCTATGTCTGCAACTTCCTTCGTCTGTTCCTGACCAACGCGATTATCCTCTCGGCGACCGGCGTCGTCGGCGGAAAGATCGCCTCGGTCTCCTTCTCGCTCAACAGCCTAGCGTTCATATTGGTAGAGGGCGCGTCCATGACGCTCCTGCCGATCCTCGGCGCGCTCTACGGTGAGAAGGACGCGAACGGTCAGCGTCTGACGCTCCGCTACGGCATGATCGTCACCGTCGCGCTGTCGATCCTCGTGCTGATCATCTCCGAGGTGATCCCTGTCCAGCTCGCCGGGCTCTACGGACTGACCGATCCCGCCACCGTCGAGATCTTCGCGGTGACCTTCCGCATCTTCTCGATCAACATCCCGATCCTCGCGGTCATCTACGTCATGCGAACGTTCTTCCAGGCGACCAAGCAGCGAGGACTGGCGAACCTGCTGGTCATGCTCGACGGCGTTCTGACCATCGTGCCGCTGATGTACTGGTTCGCCCAGTATGACATCTACTGGCTGTGGGTATCCTTCCCGGTATCCAAGGCGGTCACCGTGGTCATCACCCTTGCCGCGATGCTCATCAGCAAGAAGGTACAAAAGAAAAAGAACATCCTCGGCATCGAGGAGGAGGACGGCGTCGTCTACGACTTCTCGATCAAGAACGAGATCCCCGAGGCGATCCACGCCTCCGAGGAAGCGATGGCGTTCTGTGAGAAGAACGGCGTCCCCGAAACCACCGTCAACGCGGTCGGCGTTTCGGTCGAGGAGCTGTGCCACAACATCGCGACCTACGCGAAGTCCGACTCAAACAGTGCGGTCGACATCTGTGTCCGCGTGATGCCCGACAAGGTCAACGTCCGCCTGCGCGATAACGGCGCGGAGTTCGACCCCACCGACTATATCGACAACTCCGGCAAGCACATCACGGGACTGCAGCTGGTGCGCATGCTCAGCTCTTCCATCGACTACAACCGCATTCTGGGCTTCAACGTCACGAATGTCGCGATTGCAAATTAACACCGGATTGAGCCTATGACAAGTAAAACATTCTTTTTAAATAAACAGAGCTTTGACAGCGCTATGGACTATATTGCGTCCTGCTGTCGGGACTCGGGCTGCGACGAGGACACCGTCGGTCAGATCACCATCGCCTGCTCCGAGATCCTCGCCAACATCGACTCCTACGCCTACGAAAACGGCGGCGACGTCGAGATACAGACCAAGTGCCGCGACCGCGTGATGACGATCGTTTTCCGCGACAACGGTCAGCCGTTCGATCCGCTCAAAAAGCAGGATCCCGACGTGACCCTCCCGCTGAACGAACGCCGCCGCGGCGGACTCGGCATCTACATCGTGAAAAAGCTGATGACCGACGTCAGCTATGAATACGCCGACCGACAGAACGTTCTGACGGTCACGAAAGAATTCTAGGGGGCTGTATGAAAGAAACAAAAATCATCATCGCGGGCGATCTGCTCCCCATGCCCTGCAACTACGACCTGTTCAGCGCGGGCGACGCCAAAGCGCTGTTCGGCGAAAGGCTGTGCAGGCTGTTCGCGTCCGCCGACTATCGCGTGTGCAACCTCGAGGGCTGCTTCACCGACGCCGACATCCCGATCGAGAAGATCGGTCCCGCCATCCACGCGCCGACCGCAACGGTCAAGGGCGTCAAGGCGCTCGGCATCGACTGTGTCACCCTCGGCAACACCCACTCGATGGACTACGGCGTCGAGGGCTATCGCGACACCTGCAAAACGCTCGACGCTCACGGCATCGCCTACTTCGGCTGGGGCGACAGCGAAAGCTCGGTCAAAACCCATCTCACCGTCGAACACGGCGGCAGACGGATCGTCCTCTACAACACCACCGAACGCTTTGAGAACGCACCCGGAGCCGATCATCCCGGCGTGAACCTGTATGACGAATACCGCGTCCTCGGCGAGATCAAGGCTCTGAAAGCGTCCTGCGATTACCTGATCGTGTTCTACCACGGCGGCATCGAGGGTACGCACTACAACAGCGACACCATGCGCAGACGTTTTCACCGCATGGCGGACAACGGCGCGGACGTCGTCATCTCTCAGCACACCCACGCCGTCGGCGAGGAGGAAC
>JAFSRK010000193.1 GCA_017446165.1 Ruminococcus sp. | reverse complement strand
CACCGGATTATTGTAATTGAAAAATGGATAATCCACAGTTTAGGAGTATGATATGAAACTGATTGTAGCGGTTGACGAACAGTGGGGGATTGGCAAGAACGGCGATTTGCTGATGTCCATCCCCGACGATATGCTCTACTATCGCGCAACGACACGCGGCAAGGTGGTGGTGATGGGTTACACAACCCTGTTATCTCTGCCGAACAGCAAGCCCGCTCCCGGACGGCTGAACCTCGTTTTGGCTGACATCCCGGGACTCAGGGTCAGCGGCGCGGTCGTCTGCGGCAGCATGGAACAGCTCCACAGGATGATCGGACAGTTCGCGTCTGACGACGTCTTTGACATCGGCGGCGGGTCGATGTATCGCCAGCTGATGCCGTATTGCTGCGGCGCGCATATCACCAAAATGCGCTTTGTCGGTGAGGCGGACACCTTCATCCCGAACCTTGACGAGCAGTCCGGATGGCAGGTAGCGGAGGAATCGGAGTTGATGGATCACGAGGGGCTGAAATACTCCTTTGTCGTGTACCGCAACGATTCTCCCGAGCCGTTGCCGGTCGCCGAGTCGCTCAGCACGGATATGTCGGTGTATTTCAAAAAGCGCGAACCGATAGAGATAGCGCTCATCGACGATGAACAGTACCGTGCAGAATTGCACGAATTACTGAACGCCTATTTCTACCCGCTCAGGGACGGCTTCGGCGCGGATGACGTCGCACGGTTCCTCGAAGATAACGAGGGACTGTCCTTTGAACAGTATCTGCGCAGTCACAGACTGATCGCGGCGGCAGAGGACCTTGACGCGCTGATGCAGCGTTACGGATGTGAATCGGCTGAGAGAGTCAGTGTTACCAAGGATAACCTCAACGATATTTTATAATATCTTTTTAAAGCTTTTTATTGCTACTTAGTATGAATGTACATAGAAAAACGTAAAAAAGCCTCCCTTGACTAAAGGTGAGATTCTGTCCAAATCTGTGATTTGGGCTATAGAATCCATACAACGGAGAGGAGGGTTCGCCGAAGGCGAACTCGGAGGGATTATACAAGATCGCGCTTAGTGACTCGCTTCGCTCAGACAATTGATATATCCCCCTGTAATCCCCCTTTAGACAAGGGGGACTGCGCTATCGTTCATCTTTTTCGACAAACAGCAGCCTTCGCTTTTGCGGAGGCTGTCGTTGTGTCATAACAGTTTTTTGAAGGCGGTGGGGAGAGAGTAGGCGGCGTTCAGTTCCTCTAGCGTGACCCAGACGAAGCGGCTGTTCGGTGCGGCGGCGGTCACGCGGTACGCCCGCATGAACCAGTCGATATGCGTGAAAACGTGCTTGGCGTCCTTGTGATGACGGATGTCGGCGGGGGAGAGGTTCCATTCGTTCAGCTTGCTGTATAATTCTTCTATAGAATAATACCCGCTGATATTCGGCAGTTGATACATCCCCGAGAGCAGTCCCGAGTCGGGGCGCTTCTCGATGGCGATCCTACCCTCGGAATCGGTGATCAGAAAGACGGTTTTATCCTCGCGCTTGCGTTTGAGTTGCTTGACCCTGACGGGGATCTCAGCGGTGAGATCCTTTTGGCACGCGGTGCAGTTTTCCCTGAGCGGACAATGCGCGCAGTCGGGCGCGCCGTTCGGCAGACATACGATCTCGCCAAGCTCCATCAGCGCTTCGTTGAATTTCCCCGATTCGTCGGGGAGGATGGCTTGCAGCTTCTTTGCGATATCCTTCTTCGTTTCGGGCAGGAGGACGTTCTTCCTGCTTCCGGTGATGCGGGAGATCACGCGCAGGACGTTGCCGTCCACGGCGGTTACCTTTTCGTCAAAGCAGATCGAGGCGATCGCGCCTGCGGTGTATTCGCCGATGCCGGAGAGCGTGATGATCTCGCTGTAGCGGCTCGGGAAAATCCCATTGTATTCGTCCGTAATGGTCTGAGCCGCCTTTTTCAGATTCCGTGCGCGGCTGTAGTAGCCCAATCCCTCCCAGAGCTTCATCAGCTTATCGTCGTCGACCTTGCTGAGCGATTCGATATCCGGCAGAGCTTCCATGAAGCGGCGATAGTAGCGCATGACGGCTTCGATCCGCGTCTGCTGAAGCATGATCTCAGAGATCCAGACATGGTAAGGGTCTCTGTCCTCTCGCCACGGCAGGGGTCGTTTATTCGCTTCGAACCACTTTATCAGCGGTTGTGTGATATTATCTAATGGTTTCGGCATAGTGTTCTCCGTTGTGTTTTAATATCAGTATAGCACGATTCGCGGGAATTGGGAAGAGGCGGCGTTGATTCTCTATTTTTCGATTACAGAAAAATTTTGTAAATTCAGTCGCCGAAATATTGTAATTTCCGACAGGATATGCTATAATCATCCATGTATCGAAACCGGTCGGCTGTGGGCATCGTTTGATCGCCCGACAGTCAAATAAGGAGAATCTGATGAAAAAACTGATCTGTATCCTTTTATGTTTTATGATGGTGTTCGTGTGCGCGGCATGCGGCGAGGAAAAAGACAAGGAGACCGCGACAGAAGCGGAGACCACAGTCGATGTGATCCATCCCGTATCGGCGAGCTGGTTTGACGACGCAGTGTTCGTCGGCGACAGCATCACCCTCAAACTCAGCTATTACTGTGAGAATAACCCCTCCGTTCTGGGCAAGGCGGAGTTCTTCTGTGCGGGCAGCCTCGGCTACAATAACGCGATGTGGGAACTGGACGACTCTCAGGCGGTTCATCCTATCTACCGCGGCGAGGTCACCCTCACCGAATACTGTGCCGAGAAAACCGGCGCGACCAAGGTGCTGATCATGCTCGGCATGAACGACTTCAACGTCTACGGCATCGACGGTACCGGCACGGCGTGCAAACAACTCGTCGACAGAATTAAATCCCACACGCCCGATGTCGCGATCTATCTTCAGTCGGTCACCCCGATCCTCAATGGCTTTGAGTACGGCGACTGGAACAATCAGAACATCGACAAATTCAATGTGTGGCTGAAAAAGTTCTGTGAGGACAACGGCTACACCTATCTGGATATCAACTCGATCATGCGTGACGAGCGCGGTTACCTCAAGGCGGAGTATTGCTCCGACCCCGAGGCGATGGGAATCCACTTCACCGACGCGGCGTGCGCGATGTGGGCGGATTATTTGAAGAACCATGTGTGAGGTCAGAATGAAAAGGAAAATGACGGCACTCAGCCTCTTGCTGGCGCTTGTGCTGCTGCTTTCGGCATGCTCCGGCGGTGTGAAAGCCGACAAGGGCTTGACAGAGATTTTTGAAGAGATCAAGGGTCAGTACCCGCTGGCTGAGATGGTGGAGTTCACCACGATCGATCAGCTCGACCGCAACTACGGCATCACCGAGGATATGGTGGATGAATTCGCAGGCGGAAAGGGCTCGGGAGATGTCACCGCCGACGAGATCGTGCTGATCAAGGCGAAGGATCAGCAGAGCGTCGAGAAGATCGCCGAGAAGCTCGGCGTCCGGCTGCAGTCAAAGCTCGACCAGAACAGGAACTATAACCCCAAGCTTGCTGAGATTATCGAGAAATGCGCGGTCGAGTCGCGGGATCTGTATGTCACCCTCATCATCGCCGAGGATGCTCAGAAGATCACCGATCTGTTCAACAGTCACCTGAAATAACGTGTTATGCCGCTGTCCTATGACGGCGGCTTTTTCCATATATTGTATTGATCGGTCGGATAATTTCAAAATGTGGCGCTATTATTCGAATTTGCAATCAATCTGAAAAATCCTTGTAGTATAGTAATAGGCGACGAAATCTGAATTTTTTATGTAAGAGGGTTTTATGATGAAGAAAACAATCAGTCGCGCCGCGCGTATCCTCGCGCTGGTGCTGATCCTCGCGACAGTATTTACGGTGTCCGCCGCAGCATATGAGGTCAAGGGCAAGACTCTGGCTGAGGTGCTTGGGATGGACGGCGCAGTCTACTATCAGTGGCTGATGTCCCACCAGAAGGACACCTACTACAACACCACGCCCTATGCGCATGCCGACCACAGAAATCCCAACGGTGACTGTGACGGCGCCAACGGCGCGCTGGATACTCCGGGCGTGCCTGCGCTCAACTGCATGGGCTTTGTTTGGCACGCGCTGTACATGCCGACCAAGATGAGCGGCGGCAACACAGGGATGATCCCTGCCTACGGCAAGGGCGGCTGGTACGGTCTCTACACCGGCTATAACATCACCCGCCGTTATTTCAATTCGAAGAAGGAGCTGCTCGCGTCCGGCTACGCCGAACCCGGCGACATTATCTGGATGTTTGTCGTAAACGAGCATGTCGCCGACGACTCGAACCATATCGCCATCTATATGGGCGACGGCCACTCCGACAGAGTATGGCACGCGGTCAAGGCGGGTACCAAATTCGGCTATATCAACCCCGACTATGAGCAGTATATCGTCATCAAATCCGGCGTCATCCGCAAGCTCACCACTCCGACGCTGAAATCCGTCAAGAACACCACCAAGGGCGCTCAGATCACATGGAACAAGGTCAGCGGCGCGGGTACCTATCGCGTGTTCGTCAAGAACGGCTCAAAGTGGAAGGTACTCGGCGACACCAAGAGCAACACCTATGTCGACAAGACCGCGAAGTCCGGTCAGACCTATACCTACACCGTCCGCTGTATTGATCAAAAGGGACGCTTCCAGAGCGATTTTAACGCTAAGGGTATCACCAACACCTTCTATGCGGCTCCGTCGGGCTTCGGCGCGGTCGGCGATGAGAACGGCATTACCTTCACATGGAACGCCGTTCCGGGTGCGGCAAGATACCGCGTATACCGCAGAACCGCCGGCAGCGACTGGGAGATCGTCGGCAGACCCTATGAGAACAAGTTCGTCGACACCAAGGTCAAGAAGGGCTTCCCGTACCTTTACACCGCACGCGCACTTGACAGCAAGGGCAACACCGTCAGCGACTTCAACTCGCCGATCAAGGCATATATCATCACCGACGTCCCGAAGATCACCGACGCAAGCATCGGCAACAAGGGTCTGACCCTGACATGGGGCAAGATCCGCGGTGCGGAGCAGTACAGGATCTTCAAGAAGGTCGGCTCCTCGTGGAAGACCGTCGGCTACTCCGACACCAACTCTTTCACCTATGCCTCTCCCGACAAGAATGTCGAGACCGCCTACACCGTCCGCTGTGTGAGCAATAACCGCAACAGCATGACGAGCGGCTATGACCGCACAGGCTACACTGTGCTGTTTGAGACCGCGCCGAAGCTGATGAAGATCGAGGGTGCGGCTGGCGGCACGATGCTGACATGGTATACTCAGCAGAATGCGAAGAACTTCCGCGTCTACAGACGCGAGGGCAGCGGCGCATGGATCGGCATTGCGACCGCGACCGGCAACACCTATGTCGATACTACGGCTGAATTCGGCAAGTCCTATACCTACACCCTGCGCGTTTTGTCCCCCGACGGCAAGAAGCTTGTCAGCGGCTTTGATACAAAGGGTATGACGATGACCCGCGTCGAGACCCCTGAGGTCACGACGAAGGTGATGTCGCCGGGTATCAACATCACATGGAACCAGATCGACAACGCGACGAGCTACCGCGTCTTTATCAAGAAAGACGGAAAGTGGGCGGGTCTTGCGACCGTTACAAACCGCAGCTACCTCTTTACCGACGTAGCTGACGGTGAGGAGTATACCTTCACGGTGCGCTGTATCGACAGCTCCAAGTATTTCAACTCCTATTATGATACCGTCGGCAAGAACGCGACCTATCTCGCTCCTAAGCCTGAACAAGAGCCTACCGAAGCGCCGACCGAGGCTCCTGCCGGAGGAGTCGTTGAGACGGGCTCTGCGCCTGTGACCGAGGCGGCAACTGCTCCGGCGACAGAGATGCCGACCGAGCTGTAATGGATACGATCAACGCGGATTCTTCGGAGTCCGCGTTATTTCTTTATTAGAATCATAAATCTTGCCGATTCTCTTTCATCATATAGACTTTAACATCAGATTATGGTATAATTATAATGATAAAAACTGTGCATGGAGGTGCGGTATGGCAGAATACTATAAGGACGCTCTGCGGCTCGGACAAAAGGAATACAAGGCGGCTGTGGCGAAGGGCGAATCAGGCTCGCTCGCCGTACTCGACGAGATCCTCTCCGGCGTCAAGACTGCCGGAACGGTTGATCTCGGTCTGGTACAGATCCCGACGGACTTCATCGTCGGTACCAAAACGCCCGGACGCGTCGCGGCGTTCGCGCCGAACTTCATGCCGCTTCTCGAAGAAAACTCCGAGTTCGCCATGAAGTGGAAGAACCTCTGTCAAGCCCACCTGACCGAGGGGATCCGCGATCCCGTCAAGGCTTATGAATACATGAACCGCTTCTATATCGTCGAGGGCAACAAGCGCGTCAGCGTTTTGAAATTCTTCGGCGCTTACAACATCGCCGCAACGGTCACCCGCGTTCTGCCCGAGCGTAACGGCGACGAGGCGGTCGAGATCTACTATGAGTTCGTTGACTTCTACCGTTACAGCAAGGTGAATTTCATCGACTTTTCGAAGAAGGGCAGTTACCTCGCGCTCCAGAAGGCGCTCGGCAAGGAACCCGACGAGGAATGGAGCGAGGATGATCAGAAGGAGTTCTCCGCCGCCTATTACTACTTCCTCAAGGCGTACTCAGCGAGCGGCGGCGACAAGCTCCAGTCCACCGCGGCGGACGCGATGCTCAGTTATATCCAGGTCTACGGATATGAGGATCTGATCGTCACCGACCCCGCCGATATCAAGAAGAATCTCAGCAAGATGTGGGAGGAGGTCGCGCTCAAAGAGGAGGAAACTCCCATCACCGTCAAGCTCGATCCGCCCGAGGAAAAGAAGCCCACCGTGCTGAAAAGCCTGTTGAATCCCACCCCCTCGGAGTTGATCGTGGCGTTCCTTTATGACGGCAATCCCATCAGCTCAGGCTGGGTGCATGATCACGAGGAGGGCAGGCTCCATATCCAGGAGTCGTTCGGCGAGAAGATCCACACCGTGTCCTATACCGACGTGATGGACTCCGATCCCCTTGAGGTCATCGAGGAAGCGATCGCCGACGGCGCGAAGCTGATCTTCACGACCTCGCCGCGACTCTTGCAGGCGAGCTTGCGCGCGGCGGTCGATCATCCCGATATCGTCATCATGAACTGCTCGCTGGGCAGTACCCACCGCTATGTGCGTACCTACTACACCCGCATGTACGAGGTCAAGTTTATCCTCGGCGCGCTCGCGGGTACGCTCACCGAGAGCGGCAAGCTCGGCTATGTCTGCGATTATCCGATCTACGGTCAGATCGCGGGCATCAACGCTTTTGCGCTGGGCGCGAAGATGACCTGTCCGAAGGCGCAGGTCTACCTCGAGTGGTCGGGCATCAAGGGCGCCGAAGCCGCCGCAAGATCGCTCAGAGAACAGAATATCCGCATCATCTCCTCACAGGACACCGCGCGCTTTCTCAAGGATGACCGCATGAGCTTCGGTCTGTCCTACATCAGCGGCGAGGATCGCCGGCTGCTCGCGAACCCGGTGTGGAAGTGGGGCAAATACTATGAAGAGATCCTCAACCGCTATCTCGACACGAGTATGCAGGAGGAATATGAGAAGAGCAACAAGGCGCTGAACTACTACTGGGGCATGTCGGCAGGCGTGGCTGACATCGTCTACTCCGACGCGCTCGAGACGTCCTCGAAGCACTTTTGCGAGCTGCTCAAGGACAGTCTGATCCACAATATCTTCACGCCGTTCCGCACCCCGCTGACCGCTCAGAGCGGCGAGGTCATCGGCGAGGGTGAGCCGAGCCTGACCCTCAAGGAGATCATCACGATGGATTATCTGGTGGAGAACGTCGTCGGCGATATCCCGCAGTATGAGGAGCTGAGTCCCATGGGGAAGGCGACGGTTGAGACAGCGGCGGGCGTCGAGAACGCCCAGAGTACGGCTTCGACGGATTCGTCAGCCGCCAAGTCAGGCAATACCGCCGCGGAGGCTGAGTGATGCGGATCCTGTTGGTTGCGGATGTGGAATCCAAGTACCTCTATGACTACTATCATCCCGACAAGCTCCGGGGCTATGATCTGATCATTTCGTGCGGCGATCTGCCCGCGGAGTATCTGGAGTTTCTGGTGACGATGGCGGGGTGTCCGCTGTTGTATGTCCACGGAAATCATGATGAATATCCCCGCGAGCCGGATGGCTGTATCTGTATCGACGACATGATCGTCGAGGTCTGCGGGCTGAGGATCATGGGGCTGGGCGGCAGCTTTCGCTATCGCGACGGCAAGTACATGTTCACCGAGAACGCGATGAAGCGGCGGATGAACCGCCTGCGCCGCAAGGCGGAGAAGCTGGGCGGCGTGGACATGCTCATCACCCATGCGCCCGCGCGGCATGTCAATGATTTCGAGACCCTGCCGCACAGGGGCTTTGAGTGCTTTACGGATTTTTTGCGAGAGTATAAACCGGACTACTTCATCCACGGGCATATCCACAAGAGTTACGGACATATCCCGCGCACGAGCAGCTTCGAGGAAACCACGGTCGTCAACGCGTATGAGCATTTTCCGCTGAGCGTCAAGGAACGCGAGCCGAAAAGCGGAATGATCGCCGAGATCGTGCCGCTCGCAGGGAAGAAAAAATATATCAGAAAGATCAGAACAGAAAGAGGGCAGTTCCGGTGAACTGCCCTTTCGGTTTATCTGATTCTTTTGTGTGGTGCGGGGTTACCAGCCCATGCCGCCGGGAGCGTCCATTCCGCCGTTCATGCCGCCCATGTTGCCGCCGGGACCTCCCATTCCGCCGCGACCTCCCATGCCGCCGCCCATCATCTGGTTGGTGATCTGGGTGGTGAGCTGACCGTTGACGTAGATGGTGCCGCCGTTGTACTCGCACTGACCGTCATAGTCGAACGGTGACTGGGCGTTGATATTGAAGGTGCCGCCGTTGATGATCAGCGCGCCGTTTGAGTCGATCGCATCGGTGTCGCCCTGACCCATGTCGACGTTGATCTCGCCGCCGTTGAACTCGGCTGTGACATTGTAGGCGCTTGATTTGTTGGAGGCGTTGATGCCGTCGTCTGAGGCGGTGATATTGACCGTGCCGCCGTTTACTTGGATATAGGTGGCTTCAAGACCCTCGGAGCCGTTGACGCTGACCGTGCCGTTGTCGATCTGGAGAACGGTGGTTGCCTGGATGCCGTCGCTGCTCGCGGTGATGTCGATGCTGCCGCCGCCGATGTAGATGTAGCCGGTGGAGTTATCCTCGTCGTTCTCGGCGTGGAGACCGTCCTTGTTGGCGGCGATGGTGATGTTGCCGTCGACGATGGCGATGCTCTCGTTTGCTTCGATCGCGTCGGAAACGGAGGAGATGCTGATCGTGCCGCCGGTTATCTTGACGTCATCCTTGCCGCTGATGCCGTTGTCGGTGGAGTCGATGTTCAGCGTGCCGGTGCCGTTTATTACGATATCATCCTTTGAGAAGATGACTGCGTCGGTGTTGGTGTCGCCGTCGGCGGTGAACGTGCCGCTGACCGTCAGGGTGTTGGTCGAGCCGGAGGCGGTGGTGACGAATACCTTGTCGGCGTTTTTGACGTAGATCGCGGGTGAGGAGCTGTTGGTGATGCTCGCGTTATCGAGGACGAGCTGTACCTTCGCGTCGTCTGCAGCTTCGACGGTGATCGTCGCGTTGCTTGCGGTGCCGGTGATGACGTAGACGCCCTCTTCGGTGATGCTGACGTTGTTGTTGTCGCTGAGGGTGATCGACTTCGCATCGGAGGTGTCAGCCTCCTGCTTCATGTCGCGACTCGTGAACATATCGCTCGTATCGAGGACGCCGCCCTCATAGCCGCCGGTGTAGGCGTTATCGGAATTGTTCGAGCTGCTGTCGGATTTGACCTCGGTGGCGTCGCCCGATGAGGAGGCGTTCACATTGGTGGTGACCGCCTGAGTTGAGGCGACGGTTGCCGTGGTGCTTTCGGCTTTATCGTTACCTGAGCAGGCTGCGAGGGATGCTGTCAGGAGCATCATTGTCAGAATGGCTGCGATGATTTTCTTTTTCATGGTGATTCCTCCTTGAATCTGAAACACCGTTTTGCGGTGCTGTGTTTATCACTGTGGCTATATCATAACCCCCTAATCTGACAACTCCGTGACTGAAATATGACGTTTGTGTGAAAATTTTAATTCGAAAATAGAATTATAAATATCGAAATACCGCATGTCGACCGGTTAGGATATAAAAAGCACCTCACAGTCTGTGAAATGTCATTAAGATAAGAAAATGTATCTCGCTGACGCTCGGTCAATTGATACAATTCCTCAGTCTCGTCGTCGTTCGCCGTACTCGTTGAGGGCTGTCAAGCGTGACCGCCCTCGTACTCGCGTGGCGACTCCTCCTCTCCCCGAAAAGCAGGCTTTTTGGGGACCCCGAAGGTCGACAGCTCTCCTCTGTATGGGTGTTGTGTCCCAAATCAAGATTTGGACAACAACTCACCTTTACCAAAGGGAGCCTTTGCTTAACCTAATGACATTGATGCTCGGTGAGGTGCTTTTCACATGTTGCTTACTGGATGTCGAGATAGTTCGAGAAGCCGGTGATCCTCAGGATCTCCATGACCTTCTTGTTGACGTTCTTGATCGTCAGACCTTCCTTGTCGCTGAGCAGGTCGTTGGCGTTGAGGATCGCTCTCAGCGCGGCGGAGCTGACATACTCCACGCCTGCCATATCCAGCGTCAGGCTGTCGTTGGCGGCGCAAAGCTCGGTGATCTTCGCGTCGAATTCCTCGACGGTAACGTGATCGATCTTGCCCTCGGGGGCGATGACGGACTTGCCGTTTTCTTCATAAACCTTGATTGTCATGAGTGATTCTCCTTTGTATCTGATTCTCTCAGCAGGGAGCTGAGGATTTGATTGGCTACTTCATTGAATTCCTCGTTGCGCAGGAACATCTGTATGGCGAGCAGGTGTTGCCGCGAATAGGAGGCTTTGAGATGCTGTGCGAATTCGGCGGGGGAGAGGGTCGAGCGCTTTTCGTCGTCTGACGGATTCTTTCCGCGGCATGCCCAGAAGAAGGTGGACATCCAGTTCATGCAGTCTCTCGAGAAGCTCTCGTCAAATTCCTTCGCGGCAGCTTCGTCGCCGCCCAGCAGGGCGTCGTGAGTTTTGCTGCGGGCATAGAAGGCTTCGAGTTCCTGATGATCGTCATAGACACAGCCCTTCTCGGTGCGCAGGATGCGGTGAGGCTTTGCCGTAAAGCCGCTGTCGCCGAAATCAAGCTCCAGCACCAATCCCTCGGCTAGAAGCGGCGTGACCTGCGGTCGGAAGTGGAAGCAGAAGTTGCCCTGACCGTAGATGAAGTATGCGCCGTTGTATCGTTCCTCCTCGACGAAGGCGTGGGTGTGCTGAGAGATGACGACGTCCGCGCCGTTGTCCGCCATGCGGTGAAAACGTCTGCGCATGGTGTCGCTGTTGTAGTGCGTACCCTCGAT
>JAFSRK010000192.1 GCA_017446165.1 Ruminococcus sp. | reverse complement strand
CTGAGCTTGTCGAAGAATCTTACAGTGCAATCTATCCAACTTCATTACACCTTTCATGTGTAATCTAACGGAAAAGTATGCACTTTCAGATTCTTCACTTGCGTTCAGAATGACATTTTTTATTTTGCGACAGCCCCTTTTGCGTTATTCTTTTTCGTTTTCGACGTCGATGATCGGGAGCGAGAAGTAGAAGTCGGATCCCGAGCCGAGTTTGGACGCCACGCCGAAGTCGGCGTCGTGCGCAAGCAGGATGTTCTTGACGATCGACAGTCCCAGTCCCGAGCCGATGACAGCGCGCTGATGCTCCTTGTCGACGCGGTAGTATCTGTCCCAGATATAGTCGAGCTTCTCCTGCGGGATGCCCTCGCCGTGGTCGATGACCTCGATCTTCACGAGATCGCCCTCGATGGTCTGGCGGACGATGACGGTCTTGTCATCGCCGATGTAGTTGACGGCGTTGTTGACGAGATTATACAGCACCTGGGTCATCCTCAGCTCGTCGCCCTTGACGAATACCTCGCGGTTGTCGTGTTCAAAGACGATATTCAAACCATCGTTCTCGACCAGCTTCTGATAGCGGGAAAAGATGTTCTTGATACAGTTGGTCAGCGAGAACGGCTGCATTTTAAGATCCGCCGTGCCGGAGCGCAGGCGGGAGATGTCGAGCAGGTCGGTGACGAGATCATTCAGACGGCTTGCTTCGTCGATGATGATCTGGACGTTCTCGGGGGTCGCCTCGCCGGGCAGGTCGCGCATGACCTCGGCATAGCCGGTGATCATGGTCAGCGGGGTGCGAAGATCGTGGGAGATGTTGGCGATCAGCTCCTTTTGGAGCGCGTCGACCTTCTTCAGCTCCTGAGCGGCATAGGACAGGGTATCGTTCAGCTCGGTGATCTCGCGGTACTTGCCGCCCGAGAAGGTGAGGTCATAGTTCTGGTCGGCAAGCTCCTTTGCCTTTTTGGTCGCGTCGGAGATCGGCTTGCTGATGGTGTTCGCAACGATGATCGCGATCACGACGCTCAGCACGACGATGATCACCGTCATGATGATCAGCTGGTAGCGCAGGGTGTCGACCACGCTGGTGACCGGGGTGATCTCGCTCTCGACGATCACGAGATACTCGGCGTCGTCGGTGGTGACGATCTTCGCGAATGCGAGATTGTCGACGACGCGGCGCTCGAGGACCGGATCACGGGTCTCTTTATTGAAATTGTTCTGCCGATAATCATTCTGAGGTGTATTCTCGACAGAGTCGGTAATGTTGCTGTCAGCATCTGTCGGAGCTTCGGTGGCGGCGGAGGTCGGCGCCTCTGTCGGCTCAGTCGAAGCGCCGGTTTCTCCGGTTGGTTCTGTCGGTGCGAACGGATCGGCGGGAGCGGTTTCGCTGCCGTTGAAATTGCGCTTTTCGCGGTAGTGTTCGTCGGTGTTCTGGCTGATGCGGGAATACTCGCCGTTGTTCTCCTTCGCCATGTCGTACAGCTCATAGGCGATGTCGAGGTTCACCATCGAGTGCATCTCGGGGCGATCCTTGGTTAGATAGCACGCTTTGAAGAATTTTTCGTCGGTGTTGTAGATCGCGACGGACATGCTGTTCTGTTCCTCGATCTCGGCGATCGTGTCGGACAGCTCGTCGGTGTCGACGCGGTCGGAGATGGAGTAGGCACAGCTTTTGACCTGACCGGTCTTGATCGACTTGTAGAACGCCTCGAGGAAAACCGTCTGGAACAGCCACAGGACGACCAGCAATAATGCGGAAAAGATCAGAAAGCCCGTCGCGAGATAGAATCGCAGGGGCTTTTTCTTTGTCTTAGGTTTCAAAACGGTATCCAACTCCTCTGAGGGTGACGATCAGCGAGGCATACTCGCCGAGCGATTTGCGGAGCAATTTGATATGAGTGTCGAGGGTGCGGTCGTCGCCGTAGAAATCGTAGCCCCAGACCTTGGAGATCAGCTGTTCGCGGGTCAGAGCGATGCCCTTGTTGTTGACCATGTAGAACAACAGCTCATACTCGCGGGGGGTCAGCTGGACGCGTTCGCCGTCGACCGTGACGACGCGGGCGGCAAAGTCGATGACCAGTCCGTTGTAGACGAAGCGGTTCTTGTCGTCCTCCTTGCCGGAGGCTCCCGAGCGGCGCAGTACCGCGGCAACGCGCATCATCAGCTCTTTCGGGGAGAAGGGCTTCACGACATAGTCGTCGACGCCGTTTTCAAAGCCCGTCAGGCGGTCGTATTCCTCGCCGCGCGCCGAGAGCATGATGATCGGTGTCGTGCTGAAGCGGCGGATCTGGCTGACCGCGCCGAAGCCGTCCAGCACCGGCATCATGATATCCATGATGATCAGGTCATAGGTGTTGTTGCGGCATTTCAGAACAGCCTGTTCGCCGTTCTCAGCCTCGTCGACCTCGTGACCCTCATAGATGGCGTATTTTTTGATCAACTCGCGGATGCGGAATTCGTCGTCGACGATCAGCAGCTTGCTCATCGGTATCACTCCGTTTCATGATTTTCTGATTGTATCATACGGTATCAATGTGACGGTTGTATGATCAAACGGTTACAGCTTTATTATAATTGAATTTTGCGCTTTAATCAAGGAAAAATATCTCAACCATCTTATTTGGTAGGTTGATATTGACCGACGGCGGGGAATGCTATATAATGAGGAAAACAACAATCTTTCTTTATGGGATCGAAACGGCTTCAAAGAAGCCTCGCAATAACAGCGTAAGAATCGGAGAATGATATGATAAACGGATTGATTGATAAATTGAAAACGAACCGCGATCTGTCCGACGACGAGCTGCGCGAGATCATCGACAGCGGCGACTATGACGGCGAGCTGAGGGCTGCCGCCGACGAGGTGCGGCGGGCGCATTACGGCGACAAAGTCTTTCTGCGCGGGCTGATCGAGTTTACCAATTACTGCAAAAACAACTGCTACTACTGCGGCATCCGCGCGGGGAATCCGACCGCCGAGCGGTATCGTCTGACAAAGGAGCAGATCATGGAATGCTGTGAGGAGGGCTATGCGCTCGGGTATCGCACCTTTGTCCTGCAGGGCGGCGAGGATCCGTACTTCACCGACGACATTCTCTGTGATATCGTGGCGGCGATCCGCAAAAAATACCCTGACTGTGCGATCACGCTGTCGATCGGCGAGAAGCCGCGCGAGAGCTATCAGCGGTACTTCGACGCGGGCGCGAACCGCTTTCTGCTCCGACACGAAACGGCGAATCCCGCACATTATGCCAAGCTCCATCCCGACAACATGAGCAGCGAGAACCGCAAGCGGTGCCTGCGCGATCTCAAGGAGATCGGATACCAGGTGGGATCGGGCTTCATGGTCGGCTCGCCGTACCAGACGACGGACGACCTGATCGCGGATCTGCGGTTCTTGCAGGAGCTGCAGCCGGACATGATCGGCATCGGGCCGTATATCACCCACGCGGCGACGCCGTTCAGGGATATGCCGAGCGGCTCGGCTGAGCTGACGCTCAGGATGCTGAGTATCCTCAGACTGATGTTTCCCTATGCGCTTTTGCCCGCGACCACGGCGCTCGGAACGATCACTGCGGACGGCAGGGAACAGGGCTTGAAGGCGGGCGGCAACGTCGTGATGCCGAACCTCTCGCCGGTATCGGTGAGGAAAAAATACGACCTCTATGAGAACAAGATCTGCACCGGCGAGGAATCCGCCCAGTGCAGAGGGTGTCTTGAGCGGCGCGTGAAATCCGCGGGCTATCGGGTAGTGACCGACCGCGGAGACGTCAGGCGACCGTAGGTCGATGAATCACCGTGTTTTCGCTTCGCGAACGGGCGGGTCAAGACCCGCCCCTACAAGGGAGTACATATGAACGAATTCATGAGAACGGAGCTTCTGCTGGGCGCGGAGGCGATGGAAAAACTGAAAAACAGCCGTGTAGCGGTTTTCGGCGTCGGCGGTGTCGGCGGCTATGCCGTTGAGGCGCTCGCGCGGTCGGGCGTCGGCGCGCTCGATCTGATCGACGACGACGTCGTCAGCGAGAGCAACATCAACCGTCAGATCATCGCGCTCCGGTCGACGGTCGGCATGCCGAAGGTCGAGGTCGCCGAAGCTCGGGTGAAGGATATCAACCCCGACTGCAAGGTGCGGACGTACCGATGCTTTTACACGCCCGACACGGCGGGAGAGTTCGACTTTTCACAGTACGACTATGTCGTCGACGCGATCGACACCGTAACGGGGAAGCTCGGGCTGGTCATGCAGGCAGAGAACGCGGGCGTCCCGATCATCTCGTCGATGGGCGCAGGCAATAAGCTTGACCCGACCGCGTTCAAGGTCGCGGATATCTACAAGACCTCCGTCTGTCCGCTCGCGCGGGTCATGCGCCGCGAGCTGAAAAAGCGCGGGATTAAGCGCCTCAAGGTCGTCTACTCCGAGGAGGAGGCGATGACGCCGATCGCGACAGGTGCGACAGAAGAAGCGGGCGCGCATCAGAAGCGTCAGACGCCGGGATCGGTCGCCTTTGTGCCGTCGGTCGCGGGACTGATCATCGCGGGCGAGGTCGTGAAGGACCTGGCGAAGTAATTGACAGTTGACAATGGACAATTATGGGAAATGCTGACGCGTTTTGGATCATATGTACCTCACCGTAGGGCGGGGCTTTAGTCCCGCCGTAATCTTTTCCGATATATTCCGTTTACTGCGAAGCAATGTGCATTTGCTTCGCGGTAGGCGGCATTTATTATCAACGTTTTCGGGCGACCAATGGTCGCCCCTACAATTTTTAGTTGTTATTTTCAACAACAAGAGGCGTTCATTTTCTACATCCATTTTGTCCAAAAGCCTTTTTTCTTACTTTCCGTTATGCTATACTTAACTTAATAATGTATGATACGGAGGTCAACCATGTACAGAGTAGGTATTGATTTAGGCGGCACCAACATCGTAGCGGGCGTCGTCGACAACGAATATAATATCATCGCTAAAGCGGAGT
>JAFSRK010000191.1 GCA_017446165.1 Ruminococcus sp. | reverse complement strand
TCAGGCTCAGGCATATCGTCAGGATGGCAAGGCGTATTTTCATATGTCCCCCGGTTGGTTACTATAATAAAGAAGTATACCACATTTCGACGGACTATGGCAAGATTTTTGCAGAAAAAAGCTCCCGATAGACGGGAGCTGCGGTTGAATGATCAGCTTGCTTTTTTTCGGCTGAGCCGTTTGCCGACGGCGTCTTCGAGCTTTCTCAGCCGTTCCTTGACCTTGAGCCACTTGAACAGATATACGCGGAGCAGGTCGATCCCCGAGCAGACGAGATAGATCAGCACGGCGAATACCGCGATCAACAACAGCATCAGCGGAGCGTTGAGCTTTTTTGCAAAGCCGAACACCACCTTGATCACATGGTTGCGGACAAGCGGGTGGTCGTGGATCAGATAGACGCCGAACGTCATCGGCGTGAGGAACGCGATGACCTTGCTGACAGCGGGCTTGAAGTCGAGGTTGCGGAAGAACAGGAACAGCGAAACAGCACAGACGAGGAGATTCATCGAGGTGTACTGATAGAAGGCTTGGTTGTAGAGCAGCTTGCCGTAGCGGCCGAGGGAGTACGTTTGGAGCAGGAGCTTGAGAACGGTCGAAAGCGCCGCCGAGAGGAAGAACACGATCAGGAAACGGTACTTTTTCACGGAGCCTAAAACGTCGTACTTGCGGATGTAGCCGCCGATCATGTACACCACCATCATCCACCACGCCGAGTAGCCGCGATTGACGATGAGGTTATCGGCGCCGTAGTAGGCGTAGTAGATCGAGCCGCCGACGCCGATAAAGACGACGAGGGAGAGAAGCAGAATCTCCAGCCTGCGGCGGCTGAGATGCTCGATCGCGAGGTTCAGCAGCGGCATCACGAGGAACAGGATGAAGTAGCTTGTGAAAAACCAATATTCGCGGCTCAGCGTGGGGATCAGCGACTTGAAGATGGTACGCGAGTCGACCCACTCGGGATTGATCAGTCGGAAGATCACCGTGATACCGGCTGAGTAAAGAAACACCTGTAGCCACAGCGCCGCGAGGTTTGCGTACTTGTGGCGCGAGTACACGCCGACATAGCCCGAGATCAGAACATAGCAGTTGACAGCGCACAGCACCGTCATCTCGAGGAATACCAGAGAATCGTAGCCGAACGAAAACAGCTCGCGCGATTTGAGCAGTCCGCCGTGAGTAGTGATGTGATGAACGGCGATCATCAGCATGGACAGGATGCGCAGGGCGTCAACGCCGTAGTTGCGTTTTTGAGTGACGGGTCTCAGCGTCATGCCGTACCTCCCTTGACATTACTTTTGAAATTGTATTCATTATATTACTTTATCAGCGAGCTGTCAAATGGCGAAAAAGCGTTAGGATCACCTGATAATTCCTTGACATCAGCGGCGGTATCTCTTAAGATGATAGTAGAATTCTTTGAGGTGAGAGTATGAAACAGCATCGAATGATACAACGTATTTTATCAGTGATTCTGGCGGTGATGATCATGACGGCTTGTTTGGGTTTACAGGCGACTGCGGCAGTGGAGATACAGGTGGAAGAGATCGACTTTCACCGCGCCGATTTCATCCGCGGGATGGATGTGTCGTCGGTGATCTCGCTCGAGGACAGCGGTGTGGTGTTCAGGGATGAGAACGGCGTCGAAAAAGACCTTCTGAGGATCCTCGCCGATCACGGTGTGAACTACATCCGCGTGCGCGTCTGGAACGATCCGTACGACAAGGACGGCAACGGTTACGGCGGCGGCAACAACGATGTGGAGAAGGCGGCTGAGATCGGTCGCCGCGCGGCGAAATACGGCATGAAGCTGCTCGTCGATTTTCACTATTCCGACTTCTGGGCGGATCCCTCAAAGCAGAAAAGCCCGAAGGCGTGGGACGGCATGAGCCTCGATCAGCGCGTGAAGGCGGTCGGCGATTTCACGACTCAGTCGCTCGATCAGATCCGCTCCGCGGGCGCCGAGATCGGCATGGTGCAAATCGGCAACGAGACCAACAGCGGCATCGCGGGCATTTCGAGCTTTGACGACATGCCGAAGATCTTCAATGCGGCTTCGGCAGCGGTGCGCGGCTTCGACAGGGATATCCTGATCGCTGTGCATTTCACCAACCCCGAACAGACTTCCACGATGAAGTGGCGCGCCGATTACCTTGATCAGCATAACGTGGACTACGACGTCTTCGCGACCTCCTATTATCCCTACTGGCACGGCAGTCTTGCGAACCTGACCGACGTGCTGGGCTATGTCGCGAACAAATATGATAAATATGTGATGGTCGCCGAGACCTCCTACGCGAACACCCTTGCCGACTCCGACGGTCACGCAAACACCGTCAGCGAGTGGAGCAACAACACGGGCGACAACCTGCTGTGGGATTTCACCGAACAGGGTCAGGCTGACGAGGTACGCGCGGTGATGAACGCCGTGAACAACGTCGGCGAAAAGGGCATCGGCGTGTTCTACTGGGAGGGCGCGTGGATCACCGTGGGCGACACCACCGGACTCAGCGGCGCAGAATATGACGCGCAGCTTTCCGGCAACAAAGCGCTCTGGGAGAGGTTCGGCTCGGGCTGGGCTTCGCGCTTCAGCGGCGAATACGATCCCGAGGACGCGGGCAAATGGTACGGCGGCTCGGCAGTCGACAACCAGACGTTTTTCGCACCCGACGGCAGAGCGCTCGCGTCGCTCAGCGTTTTCGACAAGGTGCATCGCGACAGCTACCTCGTCGGCGACGCAAACCTCAGCGGCGAGCTGGAGATCCTCGACGCGACGGCAGTCCAGCGGCATCTTGCCGACCTGACCTATCTCGGACCTACCGCGCTGCGCGCCGCGGACAGCGATCAAAACGGCAATGTGGATATCCTCGACGCGACCCGCATCCAGCGGATCCTCGCGGGCTATGAGGAAGAATGAGAGGCGACCATGAATCAAGCTGAACGCAGGATGTACCTGATAAGGGAACTGCAAAAAAACGACCGCCGCTTTGACGGCTATGCGCCCGAAGCGATGACGGCTGAGGATCAGAAGCGGCTTTTGCGCGCGATGATGAATGTGTGGATGCCGAAGCCCCTCGACGAAGAATACCTGAGGATCGAGGGCGAATACCTGAGAGCCGAGACCGAGGCGAAGGGCATCGCCTGTTTGTCCGACCTCGACCCGATCGACGGCGACCTGTATCTGTGGCAGGGCGATATCACGACCCTTTCGTGCGACGCGATCGTCAACGCCGCGAATTCGGCGATGCTCGGTTGCTTTCGGATGCTCCATTCCTGCATCGACAACGCAATACCATCCTCAATCACACGCAGACATATGACGTCATTCACGGCAAGTGCCTGATCCATCTAAGATACCGATTCAACATCTTAGAGAATCTGCAAAATTACTGCCATGTGCTGCAGCATTATCGTGAAGCGCACGGCATGACAAGAGAACAGCTGAGCGCTGCGACAGGGATCGCCGCAGGAAAGATCATGGATTACGAAAGCAACGTTATAACGCTGCATTATGAATCCGCAAAGAGGATCGCCGATGCGCTGGATATCGACTGTGGGTTACTATTGGACGAATATACCGAGTTCTGTAAGCCCGGTTACGGAAAACGGATCCGGACGATTCGGATACAAGCAGGTGCGACACAACAAGAATTTGCCGATATGATAGGATGCCTCCGTTCCAGCGAAAGCGTATGGGAGGACGAATTGTATGACCGTCGCCCAAACCGTGAGAGCTATCAACAAATCAAAAAGATAGCCGCTGACGTCGGTTTGGATATCCGAAAGCTGATAGACGACCCCGACGCCTATATAGATGAATACGCCGTCTTTGTCGAGCGCGACTGCGGCAAGAAGATACGACAGATCCGCTTTGCGCACGGTGTGGTGACAAAGGTGTTCGCCGAAAAGATCGGTTGTGACCCTCAGACGCTCGAACATTGGGAGATCGATCGTGCAAAGCCTCTGCGCAAATACTATGAACCGATCAAGCAAGCGGCTCAGGAAGTCGGGATCGACATAAATCTACTCAACGATGATCCCGATTACTTCGCCAGCGATTATCAGGGCTTTATCCAAGCGGATTGCGGCAGTAAGATCAGAAGCATCCGCATGGCATATAATTATGGGATGAATCAATTCGGCAGACTGCTCGGCTGCACGGGAGAAGCAGTTGCCAGATGGGAAAAGAACAGCTGTGTTCCCGAACTGAAATACTATAAAAAAATAGAACAGGCGGCGGTGGATAAAGGAATCTCTATCAGCCGACTGAATAAAACGCCCGTGCTGTTCGGGGATGAATACAAAGATTTCTGTGCCGGTGAGTACGGTCAGGTAATTAGAAAAGTACGCCAAACCTGCGATATGACGCAGTACGCTTTCGCGGTCATGATCGGCGTATCCATGAGCACGGTTGGAAATTGGGAGACACAACGGGTGATCCCCGCCAGAGATCACTATACTAAGCTAAAGAAGATCGCAAGACAAAAAGGAGTGACGCTCAATGACGCATGAAGAACAACGTATATGGTTGATTAAGGAGTTACAAAAGGAACCATCCCAGCTCAGTCATTACAGGATCCCGAGCGATGAGCAGGGACAGAAGGACTTGCTGCGCGGATTGATGAATATCTGGATGCCGAAACCCCTGAGCGAGGAATATCTGCGGATCGAAGGCGAGTATCTCAGAGCCGAAGCCGAGGCGAAAGGAATCACATATTTGTCCGACCTTGAACCGATCGACGGCGACCTCTATCTGTGGCAGGGCGACATCACAACACTTGCGTGCGATGCGGTGGTGAATGCGGCCAATGCCCAAATGTTGGGCTGCTTCAAGGTCCTACATTCCTGCATTGACAACTGCTTACATAGCGCTTCCGGACTGTCTCTCAGGTACCGGTGCTATGAGATCATGAGCGAGCAGGGACACGAGGAGCCGACAGGTCAGGCAAAGATCACGCCCGCCTATAATCTGCCGTCAAAATACGTTCTGCACACGGTCGGACCGATCGTCAGCGGTCGGCTGAACGAAGCGCACTGCGAACTGCTGAAAAGCTGCTATCTCTCTTGCTTGAAGCTCGCTGAGAAAAACGGTGTGAAAAGCATCGCGTTCTGCTGTATTTCGACCGGAGTATTCGGATTTCCGCAAAGGGAAGCGGCTGAGATCGCTATATCCACAGTAAAAGAGTAT